>DATLRT010000022.1:0-2947 GCA_035534575.1 Candidatus Acidiferrales bacterium | reverse complement strand
GTCGATCCGCTTGCTTGCTTTCTTTATTTGCAATTGCGTTGCGATCTCTCTTTGCATGTCCTCAAGACTACATCCAATTCCAAGCAGGAATTTTCACAATAGGTCTGCTGAAAACCTCAAAATAAATCGAAAGTAAAAGTTGACCTTTATACCTTCAAAACAGCAAGTATAAGTTGCGTCAAGAACATATATAAAGGTTGTTGCCCCCGCCGACTACAAAAGGTAAGACTTTCGAGGAAGAATTACCACAGCCTGCTGCCCCCCTTCGTGGAGCTCAGCCTCATGTAAATGTGGAGCGCCCCCATGGAGCCCAGGATGGCCAGCGAGATGACCACTATGATGGTAAGCACGTAGTTGAGTATCAGCTGCAGATTGAGCAGGTTGGCTGCGCTGGTGTTGACGTATATGAGCGTGACTATGGCAATCGCTATGTCCGCTATCAGGGATATGTAGGCCACCCTGTCGAACCAGCCCCTCAGCCTCTCTATCCTGCGATTGTGCTTGATATGCCTTATGTGCATGATAACCATTTGGTCTCTAAAACTTTTAATCCTTACCGCCAATCAGCTGTATTTCGATACACCGCGGTCCGGGCATCAGGTCAAAGAAATAGACTTGCTTGTTTTGACCGCAGTTGAGGTGTTGCTCAGCAACGGCTTCAGCGCGACCATAGCTTCAGTGCCGCAGTTCGCCACTATCTCCTTGACCAGTCTGGCCATCAGGTACCCGTCGAGTTTCATTATGTTGGGCTTGCCTGATGTGTCCACCTGCGCTATATAAAGGCAAGGGGTCTGCTTCTTCTCCTTGGGCTTCAGTACCACCACACCGATGTTTCCCTTGAGCGCGTTTGGAACATAGGCCACCGGCTTCAAGCTTCCCGGCTTTCCATTAGTGGCCATAAACCCTTTGATAAGTGTCTCAAATTCGGTCAGGTTTTTGGTCTCCTTCCTCATGAGATCCGATGAAGGCTCCATTGCGATCCTGCATCTCTGCGTCCATAGCTTCGCGGCCATTATCGTATTGTCCAGAGCGTCCTTCTGAAACTTCTTTACATCAGCCATTTCAGGATCCGCCGACTTTACATTTTTTATCTCGTCAAGCACGGCCTTGCCCAAGAAGCCAAGGCTGCCTATCTGCTTCCCCAGCCCATGAAGGAACATAGGGATCAGTTTCTCCTCTATGTCTATCTCTCCACCTAATACATCTTGGGGCAGCTTTAGCAATCCGTAGAAGTTAGGTCCACAAGTTATCGCAAGTCCGGGATTGCGGCGCAACTTGCACTGTATTCCGCCGCTGTTTTCCTCATCGTTGTCTTTTCTCAACATCTGCCATTCCTTAATCGTGTCTTTCACGTCCTATTAATTATATCAGAAAAAGATTTAAGCGTATCATTTATTCCCGTGCATGTCCGCGTGCGGTTTTGAACTCTTTAATAGCTTCCCAGCAAAGTCTAAGTGGTCAAATGGCATCCACTGTCATATTCAGAAATGCAAAGGACTCAGAGCTTCACAAGGTGTCGAAGCTTATGTGCGACACCATCTGCACGCTCTCCTTTTACAACACCAAGGCGCGCAAGGCCTTTGCTGCAGAGGTGGAATACTCCGAGCTTCTGAAGCGGCTAAGGAAGGACAAAAAGTCGATATTCGTGGCGATTGTCGACGGTAAGATAGTCGGGGTGATGACAACGGTCGCAGACAATTCGCTGCTTTGGCTGGACTGGATGATTGTAGGCAAAGCGTATAGGAACAAAGAAATCGGCAGTTCGCTGATGGAATATGTATTGAGATTCGCAAAGCTAACTGGGGTGAAAAAAGTCTGGGGAGACTCAAGGACAAGCAACAGCGCAGCAATTCACGTGCTAAGAAAACTGGGCTTCAGTGCGGTATGCACTCTTGAAAAACACTGGTACGGGCAGGACTACATCATCTGGGAAAAATTCACCTGATGCGCTCTGCGCATGGACTACTTCTTCTTTGATATCTGGCCCTTCAGCTCGGTGACCGCCTCGTCGATGGCCTCGAGCGCCTTGACGAAGTCCTCCTTTGCCTTCTTCTTGCTCTTTATCACCAGTATGGGCTTGCCCGTCTCCGGGTGATCCTTTGATACTCCGGCGAACTCCACGTTCGGGTTGCCGAGCAGCTCGCTAGCTATCAGGTCAGGAATCGTCAGGTCTGTCGTCAGGAACTGGATGTGAAGCTCCTTTGTCTCGTCCTTTAAAACGCTTATTTCCATAGAACCATCTTAATCGTCAGTATTGTATTAGGCGAACATCCTTTTAATCTCTTCGGACTTGTTGTAGAGGCTGCTTATCTTCCTCCTCTCGTCATGCCCGCACTCGGTGCAGGTCAGCTGCGTCCTCTGCTCGTTGCACAAGAGCTCGCCCCCGCATACGCCGCATCTTGAGCGTATCACGCCCGTCTCCGGCCTGTCCATCGTGAGCTGGTAGGAGTCCTTGTCGTTGAACTGCACCCTCGCTATCACAGTGTCGCCTATGTTGCAGGGTCTCGCCGGCTGAGCCTCCTCCCTCTCCCTGTGTCCCTCTTCAGGCGGTGCCCCCCTTTCCGGCCTTCCCCTGAACCTCGGGCCCCCCGGCCCCTTCGGCTTCGTTAGTATCTTACCGTCCTTGATTGCTATGTACTGCTTGCCATCGATGTTCATGTCGTCTATCCTGACGAACAGAACGCTCTTTGCGCTTTCCGTGACAGTGCCTATGATGACCATGTCCCTCTCCACGATCCTGACCTTCCTCCCGGCCTGGCTCACGCTTATCTTTCCTCCCTCTGTCGTGACCGGGCCTATCGCTGATGCGAATATCACACCCTCTTCAACATAGGTGTTTTCCCCAGGCACGAACTCCTCCTCGGTAGCGAGCCTCTCACCGGGCATCGCCATTCTGTTGTCGCTCATGAGATGAAACCGTCTATTCCTTTATGGCGCTTTCAGAGAT
>DATLRT010000021.1:0-5923 GCA_035534575.1 Candidatus Acidiferrales bacterium | reverse complement strand
GATTTCTGTTCATACAGTGATTTAAATGAGTCAATTCGGATCGCAAATACACAGGTCTTCGAGGACGAAGATCTCGGGCAGCGGCAAGAAGGTAATAAAGGCAAGGGACAAGAACAGGAGCGAGATGGGAAACTACTTCTCCGCGACCAAGGTATCCGACAAGGACTCCAGGGTGGCGATAAGGAGGCGGGGAGGCCACAAGGAGGTAAGGCTCAAGCACGCTGCCATAGCTAACGTTCTCACGAAGGCCGGCTACAAGAAGGCCAAGATAAGCGGTGTGATGGAGAGCAAGGACAACAGGAACTTCGCAAGGCAGAGCATAGTCACGAAGGGTTCCATTATAGTCACTGAGCTGGGCAATGCGGTGGTCCTCAATAGGCCGGGAAGGGAGGGCTTCATAAACGCAAAGCTGGTCGCCTAAGGTGTCTTGGTGCCCATAAGGGTATACGAGTGCGACAGGGCCGAGGTAGAGCAGCTCAAGAGGGCGCTCGAGTACGACCCGTACACAGATTCTAACCTGCTTCCTCCTAGCAAGTACAACGACAAGGACGTAAAGTCGATGAGTGCGGAGGACAAGGCGGCAATGGCAAAGGACGAGGCAGAGCGCGCGGAGAAGCTCGCCAAGATCAGGGCAGACAAGCTGCTCAACCTAATATTCTGGAAGCAGGACTGCAGGATGCGCGATGCCGCATCTGTCGATATAGACGGCGACAAGGTCTACCTCTACATAAGTGCCTCGGAGGAGTTCCTCAACGGCGCGGACGAGAAGTTCGCAAAGGAGTTCAAGAGCCTGAAGAGGGCGCAGAAGGCGGACGAGGACAAGGTAATCGCAAAGATTGCACACGAGGAGGAGATTGCGAACGCTGGCTTCGGATCAATCTTTGGTAATTGAATGCAGCACCTCCTCAGCTCCATCGACCTTTCAAAAACCTCAATAGAAAAAATATTCTCCTTAGCGAAGCGCATATCGGCGGGCGATATGCCCGTGTTCGAGGACCATCCTATTATGGTTCTGCTCTTCGACGAGCCGTCCACCAGGACAAGGATATCACTGGAGGTCGGGATGGCCCAGATGGGCGGGTCTTCCATATACGTCGACACACGCACATCGCAGCTGTCAAGGGGAGAGACCCTTCAAGACACCGCGAGGGTGATAAGCTCCTACGCGGATATCATTGCTGTCAGGACGAGGGAACAAGACGACGTTATGGCTATGTCAGAGGGGTCATCGGTTCCGATCATCAACGCGCTCACCCATCTAGAACATCCTACGCAGGCACTCGCTGACGTGTACACCATAATGGAACAGAAAGGCAGGATGAAGGGACTGAGAATCGCATTTGTGGGTGACATAGCGCAGAACACTGCAAACTCGCTGATGGTCACCGCGGCGAAGATGGGCGCAAGCACAAGCCTTGTGGGTCCAAAGGGATTCGAGCCAAACCCGAGATACCTTAAGGAGGCCAGGAAGTACGGCAAGGTGGACATTTACAACTCCATGGCTCAGGGTCTCGCTGGAGCCGACATAGTTTACACCGATACATTCGTGAGCATGGGCGACGAGGCTGGCAAGCTCAAGAGGCAAAAGCTGTTCGCGCCATACCAGCTTAACAAGAAGGCTCTCTCATACGCAAAGAGGGACGCGCTTGTCATGCACCCGCTTCCCGCGCATAGGGGCATGGAGATAACTGCCGATGTGCTTGAAGGCAAGCAAAGCATAGTATGGCAACAGGCGGGCAACAAATTAGTCATTGGAAAAGCGGTAGTGCTTTATCTTTCCGGACAGTAGGGAGCAGCCTCGCCTAAGTGATAGCTATATATCTTTTAGCAGAGAAGTTGGGAGCATGGACCTGTTCTTGAAAGTCGGCATCATCGTTGTCGTACTGATAGTGGTAGCCGGGATTGGCTTCATATTGTTCCAGCACGCCAAAGGCAGCACTGCGGTCACATCCGACCAGGCGGTGCAGTTCGTGAAGAGCGACCTCATCGAGATGAACCCATCCGCAAACATAACGACCATAAACGTCTCGCCATCAAGGCTGCAGACGGGAAGCTGGGACATAGTGCTCAGCATAGTCTACAACGCCACTAGGCCGTGCCCCACCCTACTTATACAGGGGTTCGACTACCCGGCGACTGGGCTGGTTCCGAGCCTTGACAATCTTTACACTACAAAGTGCGTTATCTATGGTATGTCAGACGCGCCCTCATATGTCATAAGCTCTCCCCTGATTGCAACTGCAAGATCGTACAACGAGAGCCCCAAGTCTGTGTCGACATACGTATCCGCCTACGGCTACAACAACACCGTAGTCCACTCCAAGTTCTACACGATGCTAAACTCTTCGGTGACCGGATCCAGCAGGAACTTCACAAATGTATGGCTTGTCAACTACACTGCGAATCGCGCCACCTACTCCGAGTACCTGGTAATGGACTCATCCGGCACTGTAATAGCGAACTACAGTGGATAGATGAAATTCAAAAACCCGCTAAAAGCGCAGTCTGCCATGGAGTACCTTACCACCTATGGCTGGGCTATACTGATAGTGGGCATAATAACATCCTTACTTTATCTCTATGCCACTACCCCATCAACCATAGTTCCTGCATCGTGCATATTCGTCACAGGCGTGCACTGCAATGCGATGGTCATTGGCGTAAACCCGACCACACACGCCACAACAGTGGCGCTGTTCCTAACAAACTCGCAGCCGTATCCGCTCGCCAATCCATACCTGTTCGTCCAGCTCAATGGCGCGAACAGCACCGGCATCGCCTGCTCTCCAAACTACGCGCTCGCAGCGGGCTCAATGGTGTGCGTCCTTCCGCTCTCGACACAAACATCGCTTGGTCAGTTCCTTGCGGGTAAGCTGTACCTCAATGCAACATACTGCGGCCTGAACCCGAACTACTCAGGGTCTAATCTCTGCGCAGGGGCGCAAAGGGAAACTTACGCCGGCGATTTCAGCTCTCACGTCGAGCCCTTAATAGGGACCAATACGATGATCACGCTTACGGTTCAAAACATCACACAAGCCGCAAACAACGCCGGCGATCCCCTTATCGCAACAGTAAAACTTCTTGGATATCCGCTCCGCGGCGCAACAGTCAACTTCACAGCCAATGTCCTCGGATACACCATAAGCCCTAACTACACTACGACTAATACCACGGGAAAGGCGCTGAGCTATATCAGCGGCAACAAAGCGGGCAACGTTCTTGTGACCGCTTCATATGCAGGTCTGAATGCTATTACAGTGGTGCAGTTTATACCGGCATTCAACGTAAGGTTCAACATCAACTTCCCTTACTGCGCCTCAGCGGGCCAGATAATAACCATAGACGGCATTGGGTACACCTGTCCACAGTTGTCATCCCAAACGTTCACATGGGCGTCCAACACTGTGCACAGCTGCGACATCAACAACCCCGTGATAGTCAACTCATTAATAAGAGGCCAGTGCAGCATAGTATCTGGAGGGACAGGTTCGGTATGCACCGCCGGCTCAAATACAACCATAACAATCAATTGCACATCACAGTACTATCTCACAATGGCCGCCAACACTGGGGGTAGCGTATTGCCTACGAACAACTGGTACAACTCAAACACCGTTGTGCCGATCAGCCAGTCAGCCAACTCGGGATTCCAGTTCAACGGATGGACAGGCACTGGAACTGTATCCTACACTGGCGCATCATCATCAGCTTCTGTCACAATGGACTCGCCGGTAAGCGAGACATCCACTTACGTGACCAACGTGGTGTTCACAGAGTCCGGACTCGCTGGCGGTACCTCATGGTCAGTAACTCTAAACGGCAACATTCTGTCCTCAACGGGGGCGTCCATAACATTCAACAACCTTGTTCCTGCATCATATTCGTGGAGCACAAACACCGGAATATCCTGCGGGACCGGATGCCAGTACTCTCCATCCCCACCATCGGGCTCCATATCAACCGCATCAGGATCAACCGCACAGCCGCTCACATACGCAAAGCAGTACTATCTCACTATGGCGCCCGGATCCAATGGAGCGATATCGCCCTCCAGCGGCTGGTACAACTCCGGAGCAACGCCCACCATAACCGGGACGCCCAACTCCGGATACAGCTTCATATCATGGGCAGGCACCGGAGCGGGCTCATACAACGGCGCGGCAAACCCTACCACAGTGATGATGAGTAGCGCGATATCCGAAACAGGCAGCTTCGCTCATGTGATAACCTATAATCCCGGCTGCGGCAACTATCCAGGAGACGCTATCTATTCATCATCGGTGGCGCTGACCTGCAACGTGGTTGCAGGCAACTCGATAATGGTGAACAACGGCGTTATCGTCAATGAGAATGGTTTCTACATGCAGGCTAACAACACGTTCACCAACGCCGGCACCGTTACCGACGCTTATGACTCCGGAGCAGGTGGCGCAGCGAGCGGCGCAGGAACCGCAGGAGGATCAAGAACGAGCAAATATCTCGGAGTCGGTTTGGGTGGTGGGCACGGCGGCGTAGGCGGCGGCAACGGTGGCTACGGACCCGGCACCGCTGATTCCAACAATGGTGCTGGAGGATCCGGCGGCAACGGCGGCGGAATCGTAGAGATATACTCTGGCAACATTATCAACTCTGGGCTGTTCGACGCAAGCGGCAAGCCAGGCGTGAACGGTAATCCCGGCACTCAAGCAGTGGGAAGCAGCAGTAACGGACAGTACCAATATTACTGGGGCGGCGGAGGGGGAGGCGGAGGAGGCGGCTCCGGCGGAAACGGAGGAACAGTACTCTTGGCGTACACCACATTGTTGACGCAAGGGACTGTAGCTGTTACCGGCGGCGCAAGCGGCTCTGGCGGCAGCGGGGGCGTAGGTAACCCAAGTTACTGGCCCGGCACGACGTTTAGCAATGGCGGGAATGCCGGCAACGGCGGAGGAGGCGGAGGAGGCGGTGCCGGAGCTAGCGGCTACTGCGGCAACAGTTACTCCGGGGCAGCAGGCGGCGCAGGAGGCGCGGGAGCTTGTGGCGGCACAGGAGGCGCTTCAGATGGGACTGGCTGCACCTATGGGACTGTTGCACGACCTGGGCATGCAGGATGTAACGGGTCGAGCAGCAGCTCACCGGGGCAGTTAATAACCCGAGTCTGGACGCACTAAAATCGCTGCGCTGCTGCTGATTTTTTGCCCGAAATTTGGATACTTTGATATGATATCTTTTACCCAAATATACAACTAGGAAGGCATTCACACCAAAGTGTCATTTCCTTATCAAGTATGCCATATATCCTCGGAAAAACAAAAGGCTTTTAAAGCTATTCTGGTTATGTAGTAATGGCGATTACATGAACGACATGGTAAGTGAAATACTAGGTCAGTCGAAGGACTCGGAGGAGCCGTTCAGCTCCACACAGATAAAGATTGTGACTGTAGGATTCGGAGGCGCAGGTTGCAACATAATTAACAGGCTGATGAAGGTCGGTGTAAAGGGCACTGAATTCGTTGCGGTTAACACGGATGCACAGCACTTCAAGATAATTGACGACCGAATCAAGAAGGTCTTGATCGGAAAGACATTAACAAGGGGACTCGGAGCCGGAGGAGACCCGAATGCCGGAGCAAAGGCGGCAGAGGTCGACAGGAATCTGCTCGAGAACGTATTCCAGGGTGCTCAGCTTGTATTCCTGTGCGCGGGAATGGGAGGTGGTACCGGTACGGGATCAATCCCGGTAGCCGCCCAGATAGCCAAGGAGCAGGGAGCGATCGTCATCTCGATGGTCACATACCCATTCGACTTGGAGAGGGTAAGGAAGGTAAAGGCCGAGGAGGGAATCCAGAAGCTGAGGAAGTCGAGCGACAGCGTAATCATACTCGACAACAACAGGCTGGTAAAGCTGGTGCCTAACCTGCCTATGAACGACGCGTTCGCG
>DATLRT010000020.1:0-13573 GCA_035534575.1 Candidatus Acidiferrales bacterium | reverse complement strand
TGCTGTGCAAGGTCATAGCCTACAATATCACCGTGCTGATAACCGAAATGCACGAGTTGGGCATACAGCCAGCCTTCTGCACGAATAACCCGCTGGCTGCCCAGAAAATAGGTGCTTGAGATGAATAAATGTGCAAAGCTGGAGCCCTAATCCCCGAGAGGGGAATTAATTTATACACTCCTGGAAGAATACTGTTGATACAATGAGCGCTACCCTTGAGCAGACTGCACGGAAGATAGCGAATGCTGACGACAGATGGATCCGGGCGGCAGTATTCCAGCCTAAAGTCGTAAAGGATATAGTCAAGCAGGTGGGCGTGGGACCCATAGTAAACCAGCTTAGGACAACCGCGCTTTCGACTGTCATAACAGAGGACTCCGACATAAAGGATGTACTCCGAAAGATAAAGATTTCCAATAACTGCTATAACTTCATTGACCTGATACCCGCTCACGCTCCGGCAAGCATAGGGCGCTACGTAAACGACCCCCTGAGCATGCATAGGGGCGCTGATGCCGTGTGGGCCGTTGCGAAGGAGATAAGCCATGACGAGCAAACTTCCTTCTCCAAATGGGCACACGCAAGGCTGAGCATGGGCGAGATGAGCACTACGCACATCGCGCAACTGATAAACGACGCCGCTTCAGGCAAGAAGAATGCGCCCATATACGGGGCAGTAGCCACATTCGTCAGGAACACCAGCATAGACACCGCGATGCACCTCCATGCCATGGTTCTCAAGGTATCTCAGGAGCTGAGCCTGGTTCCGGTCAGCGGCAAGAGGTTGGGACTTAACACTATAACCAAGTGCCACAAGATAGAGCACCTTATGCAATCCAGCTTCAACAACAAGGAGATTAAGGCAAATATCGAAATCAGGGGGAGCATGGTTGCGCAGCGCGACAGGTTTTCCTCCTACTGGCACCTAATGAACCGCCTATCCAATTTGTTAGAGCAGCACAATTACATGTCCATCAGGGAGAAGAGGAGATCCGCCACTGCGATAGGACAGTACGCAAAGGAAGTCATATTTTCCGACAAAGCAGGGCTAAGGGACCTCAATCTCATAGTCTCAACTTCTGGAATCGGCGCGATAGAAAGGGAAATATACTGAGCCACTACGCTCGGCCAAAATTGATTATCATGAAAATAGCAATTGTCGTATCGGAGTTCAACTCGGAGGTCACATCCAAGATGCTAAAGACGGCGCTGTCACGCGCGAAGGCACTGGGGATCAAGGTGAGCCACACGGCACACGTCCCGGGCGCGTTCGACATGCCCATTGTTGTGGATGCCCTGCTGGCAAGAAATGACGTCGATGCTGTCGTCACGTTGGGCGCCATAATAAAGGGCCAGACCAAGCACGACGAGCTGATAGCTAACGTGACCGCAGGGACGCTTGTAAAGCTCTCATTGAAGTATAAGAAGCCGGTCTCGCTCGGAATAACCGGCCCCGGGATGACGGACGCTCAGGCAATAAAGAGGATAGTGCCGGTATCGGAAAGGGCGGTTGAGGCCGCGCAAAAGCTGTACCTCGAGCTGAAAAAGCTCTGAGAGCCACAGCCTAATTACCATCCGCAGTGCCCGCGGCATAAGTATATATATTATGCTCAATCAATTGCAATAATCATTCAGCTTGAATCCTTACAGATGACCAAATGACGACGAAAAGCGTGGTTAACGTAATACAGCAGAGCAAGGCAGAACTCCTGAAGGTAGTGGAGAAAGACCCCTCCAGCGTCGAGCCCGTGCTATCGAAGCTGGTGGACGCATATATGCGTGAGTCATCTGGCGGAAGGAGGGAGGAACTATTCGAGAAGCTCTCCCACCTGATAAGGAATAGCCTCAACGTCGCATCAATCACCGTATCAAAAGCGGCATATGCTGGGATAAACGACCCTACCAACAAGATAGTGCTCGGGGCCATAGCGGTTGCAAGCCACAGGCTCGTCGCCATAGAGCTGACAAGCAACAGCCCAAGGGACATAGGCAAGATAAAGCCGAGAAAGAGCTACGAGACCATACAGGACATAGCGATAAGGAAGATATTCCACCCCTAAGCCCCACATCAAGATTTACATGAACGACAATTCAAAGCTGGTTTCCAACAACACCAACAGGGCTGAACAGACCTCCACTACAAGGAGCTATGAGGTTAGTATGACCCTCAGGTGCGAGAAGGAGTTCTTGAAGCAAATAAAGAAGGACAGTAACGGCATCGAAGCATGGGTAGATTCTGTAATGAAAGAGCTAGCATCAAACCCGACCTTTGGGGCCAAGCTGAGCTCCAGAGAACTGCCGGGCTACAGGTCCGTACATTCAAAGGACAACAACTACAGGATAATCTATAAGGCGGACGAGTTTCCCGAGCCTAAGGTACTGGTGATAGCGATAGGCCATAGAGAGAACATCTATGGCAAGGCGACTAGGGAAGCTCAGCTGCTCCGCAGTGAAAATCAATAAATAGCCTAACTGAGATTACCTCGGTGTTGCACATGTCAACTCCATTAAAGCACAGCCCTGCCGCAGATAGGGACACTGACTCCTGCATCATAGTCATATCTTCATCAGCAAAGAGCATCGACATGACAGTTGATGCGGTCAAAGAAGCGAACAAGGAAGGCGGTGTGCTGCAGGTATTCGATCCAGCGCATGTGCAGAGCGAGAGGCAGCTTCTGGCAGCGTACCTGAATGCGCGAGCCAGGTTCAGGAGCAAGACCAACAGGACAAGGAGCGTGGCGAACGAGATGCTGCTGTTTGTTGCGCTCACCAACCAGCTCGGCACCGCAATAGAAAGGGCAGGAGCCAAGAGCAACGACAGCTTTGTCGTGTTCGCTGACACCAAATCATCTTACTACAAACTGTCAAAGATGCTTGGTGCCGCAAAGAGAATAAGCAAGTGGGCCGCGGATGACTCCGCAGCGTTCAGCAAGATGGCGCTTCTCCAGATCGAGGGTGGCTAGTCTATCAATTTGAGGATGGCATTATGCAGTTTCCCATTTGATGCCACTATTCCTTCTTTATTGACGTCCCATGTATCCGAATAGTAATTCTGAACTCTCGCGCCAGCCTCTGTGGCTATCAGGCTTCCGGCAGCGTGATCCTCAGGCGTTGCGCCCCTATCCACAAATCCGTCAATTTTACCTCTTGCAAGGTTGCACAAGTTCAATGCAGGGGAAAATATTATCAGGGTCTTTCTGGAGCTTAATATCAACTTCTTCACAGTGGGCAGCGCTTTGCTGATACCTTTTTCGTCATACAAGTTTCCTGTAACTATAAAGGAATCCTTTAATGAGCTATTCTTGGAAACGACTATCCTATTTCCGTTCAAAAATGCGCCCTTGCCCTTTTCCGCATAATAAAGCTGATTTAAAATTGGGTTATAGACCACACCAAGAATTACTTTACCCTGGAACGTCAGTGCTATGGACACGGAAAAGAAAGGGTTGCCAGTTACAAAGTTTGCAGTGCCATCAAGAGGATCCACAATCCACCTATAATTCGATATTTTGCCCTGTGCGCCGGACTCTTCCGCTTGAATTGCATGAGTCGGAAAGTTCTTCTTGATTATCTGTATAATCTTTCTTTCAGATTCTACGTCCACATTTGAAACTATATCATGTTTGGACTTAGCCTTTACCTCAAGATTGGCATCAAATCTAAATTTAAGGGTTTTTCCTGCTTCTTTTGCAGCCTTTATCGCAACAGATTTGTAAGACATGTTAAACCTCTGGAAAATGGGCTATTTAATCCTCTCCCTCGTACACCGCATTTATCGTCTTGTGTATGAGCTCTGCCTTCTTGTCTCCTATCTTCTCCACTTCCGTGAGCTCCTCAATCTCAGCGTCAGCTATGCCCCTCACACTCCCGAACCTCTTCAGCAGCGCCTTCGCCAGCTTAGGCCCCACTCCCGGCAGGTTCCCGACAACGTGCTCCTGGAAGTCCCGCTGCGTCAGTGACTTGAATCCGCCCTTGGCCGAGGGTTCGCTCGGCCTTCCCTGCGACTCATGCTTGGCAAGGCTCGATATCATCTCAGCGGTGTTCTTCTCCCCGTGCGAGTGCATCACGTTTATCCCGTAATCTATGTAGAGCGAGGCTATTGCGCCGTTTATCACCTTGCTCTTCAGCCTGAACTCCTCGTACTCTCCCTCCAGGATAAGTATCGGGAACGCATAGGCCTCCCTAAGCCTGGCTATCTGCTCGAACAATCTTCCGCTCATCATCGAGCTCTCAAAATCCGAGATAGTCTTCCTCTCTATGCACACCCTCTCCGAGATGGCGTAGTCGCCTACCGGCAAGGTATCGAAGCTAACCTCCATGCCGCTGGCCTCCAGCAATTCTATCAGCTCCTGGTTCCTTTCCCTCTGGTCTACGATGACCCTCAGGACTTTTCCAGCCATGGAATCACTTCCTTGAGAAGGTTATGTTGCTAAGCGCCACGTCGTAGCCCTGCGACGCCGAGGCGAAGAACAGTATGTTGCCGCTGGGGCCCGACTGCAGCGGCGTGTTTACCTCATAAGAAGAGAGCCTGCTGGTCAGGTTCAGGGCAGCTATCGTTGTGTAACCGCCCTTCGCCGAGGGCTCTGCTATGTAAAGGGTTCCTGTGCCTGACTTTGCATCGGTGAGCGCATTGAACCTTATCGTTGTGTTTATCACGGAGAGCTGCCCTGTGGCAAGCGCCGCGTTAAGCAGGGTCGCGTTCTTGTAGGGCGCATATACGATTATCTGCCCGTTGCCCGTCGGCACCCACACTGTCCTGGATGTGCCATTGTATAATACGGACGTGGAGGCCCAAAGGGTCAGCGACGGATATGCCACGAAGCTCTTGTAGACGCTCTTGTTGAGCGCATTTGTGGTGCTGAATGCTATGGTCGTGTTGTCGTTGTACACCGGGTTCCCGAACACGCCGAGAAGGTAGCTCTCGAGCAGGTTAAGCGAGGTCTGGTTGTATGCGCTCTTCGCCACCGCCACGAATCCGGTCTCGTAGTTGTTGAGCGTGAGCAGCGTCTGGTTAGTGTAGTTCTGCGACACCGGCGAGCTGAAGTTCAGCTTTCCATAGTAGTCGAGGTTGGAAGCCTGGACTATAAGCGGCACATCGTAGAGCGATAGCTGGTTGGTCAGGTTGATTCTCGCTATGTAGCCTCCTATCTCCGGCCTGTGCGTTATGTACGTGTAATATGTTGCCTGCCCGGTGTACGGCTCCGGCATGTAGGCGCTGGCCTTGAGCGGCAGTATGGGCAACTGGAGCACAGAGAAGTTGTAAGTGAGATTGGCTATCTGGTGATAGAACGGAGGCACTGCCACGGGCGTGGATATGTTCGCCGTCGACTGCGCGCCCAACGAGAGCCCGTTGCTTTCCACCAGCATTATGATCGATATGATTGCTACCACTGCGAGTGCCCTTGTCATCGGCCTTGCAATCGCCTTTGTGCCGCTTTCCATCCTCTCGATCAGGCTCTTGACACCGAACGCTGCAAGCACAGCCACCGCCATTATGAGCAGTATGTTGAACCTTCCCGGTTCCCTTATCACATTCAGGAGAGGTATGGCGTGATACAGGTAGTAAAGAGTCGGTATCCCGGTTATGTAAGAGCCTATCTGCAGCAGGGGGCCGAGCGAGAGCCATCCGAAGATGACCGCGAATGCGACCCACAGCCTTGACTGCTTCCAGTTCTTGTAGATGCCGAACAGGCCCAGTATGATTGCAAGGAATCCCACATAAGCAACCCTCTCCGTCGGGTCCGGCGCGTAGAGCACGTTGTAAACAGGCGCAGAGCCGCTCAGGCCATAGAAGATTCCGTTGTAGAAGCTGGGCACGAAGAACGAGAGCAGGTTTGTGCTCCATATCATGTTATGCTGTATGTCGTTCCCTCCCTGTGCGGTGGCAACGCCGCCAGGCGCTCCTATCGAGTGTATTATCGGGATGAAGTTCCACGAGCCTATTATGAATGCCAGTACCAGGAACAGCGCCATAGAGATGGCGAAGTTCTTGTTGAGTATGAGCTTCCTCGTGTTCCTATAGATGAGGAAGGCGATGACTATCATTATGAGCACCAGAAGCAGCATCAGGCTCTGCTCTATCACTCCCATAAGGGTGGCAAGCGCAAAGCAGGCTGCCATGCCGAGTATGTCGAAATAGCTCTTGTAGCCGTTCAGGGTCCTGAGCGCGAAGAAGACGAAAAGCGGTATCCACTCCAGCTGTATGAAATCTATGTGTGCAAGCCCCTGCGCTATGTGCACGGAGCTGAAGGTGAAGATAAGCCCGGCTATGAAGGCGGCGTACTTGTTTTTCACTATGTAGTCGGCAAGCAGGTACATCCCAAGTCCCGTGGCGGCGAAGCCGGCAAAAAGCATGACGTTATATGCGAATATCAGGTTGACTGCCTGGAAGGGCAGGCTGAGAAGGGCGCTGAGCGGCGTCTGGGTCCAGTACACCAGGTTCACCCCGAACGGCCAGAATATGAAATTGCTGTAGTATATGCTCGTGTGGAGGTTGAACGTAGCGTAGTTGACCCACCATATGGACCAGAGGTTTATGTAAGAGTCGCCTCCAGTTCCCGGGGTCACGCTGGTGATGTGGGAGGTTATCGGATAAAACATGACAAGCGCTATGAGCAGATAAATGGCGGTCGCAAGTATGGGTATCTTGTACTTTTGAAGGAGGTTTTCCTTCTTGCGGTGCTCCTGATGCTGGTGGGCCGCGTGCGGCTGAGGATGCTGATGCTCAGGGTTAGCATGCTCATTATGTGCGTGCTCATGACCGTGTTCATGGGTCTGGGCAACGCCTGAATTGGCCTCCTCTACCATCGTATCATCAACTTACAACAAGATGAATAAATTGTGTTGCCAACTATTAAATATGTGCGTGGTAACAGATACTCAATACAACGCTATTCTAGCAGGAGCGGTGCGATATGAGCGATTATTCCGACGTTACCGTTATCGTCCCCACGCTGAACGAGGGGGGCAACATAACCAAGTTGATAAACATCCTCACCAAGGGTTATCCCAGGATAAGCGTGATAGTTTCTGATGACGGCTCAAAGGATGGGACTGCGGAGGCTGTGCTTAAGATAGGCAAGAAGAACAAGCGGATTAGGCTGCTTGACAGGAAGAGGGAAGGAGTGCACGGCCTTACCGCAAGCGTGATAGATGCGGCGCTGATCGTCAACACCGACAAGATAGTCGTGATGGATGGCGACCTCCAGCATCCCGCAGACAAGATCAAGGAGATCACAAGGAAGCTTGACGACTACAACATAGTGGTCGGGGTAAGGACCGCGGTCGAGAACTGGGGCATACACAGGATCATAATATCCAAGGGCATGGCCTACATCGCATACGGCACCTTTGTTCTGAGGGGCAGGCCTGTGTCGAACGACATAATGTCCGGCTTCTTCGGCATAAACGCCAACCTCTTCAAGAACATAATAAGGAAGAACAGGGACTCCTTCGTCCCCACGGGGTACAAGGTGCTGCTTGACACACTCAGGCTGGTCGGCAGGAGATGCAAGGTTGGCGAGGTCTACTATTCCACTTTTAGGGAGAGGGAGTACGGCCAGTCGAAGCTCAAGATGAAGCACATGGCCAACGCGCTAAGCTCAACTTTCAGGTAGATAAATGCCCGAGAAGAACGACGAGGTAACTAGGATCGGGGCGAGGACCGCATCGGTCGCCAGCTCGATACTCCTTGGCAGGAGCTTCGCACTGGTGCTAAGCGGCGTAACTTTCATAATAGTCGCTAGGCTGCTGGGTCCGACCACATACGGGATATACACGCTAGCCATCGCCATAGCCGGATTCTTCGGATCCGTGGGCGACTTCGGCATAGGTACCGCGTTCAACAAGTTCATATCAGAGTATCTGGCAAAGGGCCAGCGCGGCAAGATAGCCGACGTCCTCTACAACGGGATGGCGCTCGCCCTGGCGGTAGGGATCATCCTGACGCTTGCCACGATCGCCCTCAGCGGTGTGCTGGCGCGCGAGGTGCTTCACAATGCCGCGGACACGTACGTGCTCTATGTAGCATCATTCAGCATACTGGCGGGCATACTGTATTCCACCACCTACAATGCGCTCGTGGGCTTCAGCAGGGGGAGGCACATAACCTATGTCACGATAGTCCAGACCGTCCTGCAGTCCGTGTTCACCCTTGCGCTCATACTTGCCGGGTTCGGCGTGGTCTCCCCCATAGTTGGTATAATCGCGGGATTCATTGCAGGCGCAATCGCTGCGTTGTATATTATATACTCGAGGAACGGCACTGCGCTGGGCAGGCTCTCCATATCCAAGATGAGGGAGCTGCTCAGCTTCTCCATACCGATGGCCATATCCAATGTGCTCAATTTCGTCGCAACCAACCTCACCCTCATAGTCCTCGGCCTTTTCGCCGCTGTTGCGATAGTGGGCAACTTCGGGGTGGCTATAAGGACCTCCTCAATACTTAACCTGGTCATAGACTCAATAGGGGTGTCTATGTTGCCTCTCTTCTCTTCCACAATGTCCAGCAAGAAGATAAGCACAGGGATAACGAAGATATTCAACTACTCGATATACGTTGCGTTCATGATTGCATCGCCGATAATGTTCTCCCTCGCGATACTCTCGAAGCAGTTCACATACACCGTGTTCAGCGGCGTATACTCCTACGCACCTCTCTACGTATCTGTCATGGCTATAGGCGTGCTTCTCGCAATCATAGGCGCATATACATCCACGCTCCTGGTAAGCGCAGGAAAGGTGAGAAAGATACTGAAGTACAACGCAATCGTTGCGATAATACAGTTCTCCTCAATAGCGCTGCTTATACCCGTCCTCAAGGGCGTGGGCGCAGTCGTATTGCTGTTTGTGATAACCCCTATTGCCACATCGGCCATATTTGCCTACGGGGCAAGGGTGAACCTTGGCATCTTCCAGAAGATGGGAAGAATATACAGGACGCTGCTTTCGGCTGCCATAAGCGCAGCATTTTTACTCCCACTGATTTATCTGATCGGCCAGAATTACATACTGCTGCTTCTGGTTAGCGGAATCGAGCAGATGCTGCTTTACCCCGCAATACTCGCTAAGCTCAACGGGATAAAGCATAAGGACATCGAGATACTGAAGGGCTTCACCGCCACAATTCCTATGGTAAACTTCACGGTTAACATATTCGCGAAGTACACGATGCTCTTTGTAAACTAAGAATCGCTTTACTCCTGGAGCGCGAGCTTCTTGTAGAATGTGAGCAGGTCATCTACCTCCTGCTTGTTCGCTCCCTGCGCGTACACCCTCACTGCGGGCTCGGTGCCCGACGGCCTTACAAGCACCCACTTCCTCTCCGAAAAGTATATCTTGATTCCGTCGGTCTCGTCCTGGCTGACGTGCTCCTGCTCCATGACCCTTGCCTTTATGCGGTCAAACGGCACTGGAGTGTAAACCTTGTCCCTCCTGTAATAGAAGCCTGGCAGTGAAGCAAGGAGATGTCCCAGATTATTCTTTGCCACTACCTCCGCCATCAGCGCTACCGACATGGCGCCATCCCTGCAGAACTGGTGCGCTCCAAATATGACTCCACCATTCTCCTCCCCTCCGAATGTCGAGCCTATCTCGACCATCCTTCTGGCCACCAGCGGTGCGCCTATCTTGGTGATGTCTGCCACACCTCCCAGCCGTTGCAGCGTGTCCAGGAAGATGTCCGATGTGTTGACCGGCACCACTACCTTGTCGCCCTTCTTTATCTTGCCGAGCCCTATCAGCGATAGCGCGTAGTTGCCGTCAAGATACCTTCCATCGGGCGTTATGTATATCGCACGGTCGCCATCGCTGTCGTGCACTATTGCAAAATCAATCTTGGATCTCTTGGTGAGCTCTATGGTGCTGCCTATGTTCTCCTCTATCGGCTCGGGCTGGTGTCCCGGGAACATGCCGTCCAGGGTTCCGTTTATAACTGTCGCGGTTATTCCCAACTCCTTGAGCAGCATCGGCGTAGTCTCGGAGGTCGCCCCATTGGTGCAGTCGCAAAGCACGGTAAGCTTTGCCGCCCTTATCGCCTCCACGTCCACATGCGAGAGTACGCCCTTTATGTAAAGCTCCTTTGCGGTGTCGTCATGCGTCCAGCTTCCGACGCTCTTCCAGTCGACGTAATTTATCCCGCTCTCCGCCGCGTTCCCTTCGCCCTTCTTCTCCATATACTTTGAGGAGTCGTAGATCTGCTCCACCTTCTCCTGCATCTCGAGGTTGAAGTCCATTCCGTTTTCCATGAAGAACTTGATTCCGTTGTACTCGGAGGGGTTGTGCGATGCGGTTACCATAAGCCCGGGGATCTTGTGCACCTTGCAGTAATACTGCAGCCCAGACACCGGCAGCGTGCCTAAGTCTATCACATTGTGCCCCGTCGCCGCAAGCCCGCTGACTACAGCACCCTTCAGTATCGGCATTGTAATCCTCCCGTCGCTTGCAAGCGCTACATCCTTGCTCTTCAGTATGGTTCCCACCGTAAGCGCTATGTGGAGGTAAAAGTCGGGAAACTGGTCGTTGTTGGCTATGCCCCTTATCCCGCTTGTGCCGAAGTACTTCATAAACAAACACTTCTTCAGGAATTAATTATCTCATTCAATACTTTATTAGTTTCGCTAGGGCCGCTAACCTGAATGCAGTCCACTCCCTCCGCCCTCACTGGGTAGTCGTTACCGCCCTTCATCAGCCTGTCGCCGATATAAAGCATATCCGCCTTCTTGTAGCCCAGGCGCTTTGTTATCATCTTTATGCCGTAAGACTTGTCGCGCCCCCTCTTTGTTATGTCCACCGTGCTGACTCCCCCGATGCCTATCCTGAATTCGGGAATGAGCTCCTCAAGGAACCTCGCGATCCGGGCCCTCTTCCTCCCTGTCGGGTCCCATCTTCTCTTCAGCTCAAGCGGGGCCCTCTGCCCCAGCGCCGCAAAGCTTATCTGCGATATCCTGTCGTCCACAACCTTGCCGTAAGTCTTCCCCGAGCCGTAGCCAAGCGTGCGTATGCACTCGCGTAGCGCGGCCTTTATCCTGGCCCTCTCCGCCACGCTGAGGTTCTCAGCGTACATCCGCTTCCATCCCCCCTTGGCGAATATGTGCATCCTTGTCGCCGATTGGGGGAGAAGGTACATCTTTGTAAATAGCTTTTTGCCGCCTGCAGCCGAGAGAACCCTTACCACCTGGTAGTTGAGCCTCGCGTATCTTGCGGCGGTTATCACCGCGAACGATCGGTTTTTGAGAAGCGTGTTGATGAGCTCGGCCGTCTTGGCAGCTATCTCCTCCCTGTCCTCGGACAGGGTGCCGTCCAGGTCCGCTATTATCATCCTCTTGGATCTGTAGTCGATCTTTCCGCGCGAATACGAATAGGTTCTCATCCAATTACTCCTGCGGTCCCCTGAACAGGAACTTGAAGTCCGTAAGAAGCAGCTTCACTCCGTCAAGCATCTTGACCTGCTTGGAGTTGCCTATCCTCTTGTGGTAGCTTATTGGCGTCTCCACAACCTTGAAACAGTTCTTTATCGCCATCACGTTCATCTCGGTCTCTATGCCGAAGAACTCCTCTGTGAGGTGCAGCCTGTCGAACGCCTCCTTCCTGATTGCCCTAAGTCCGCTCTGCGAATCCGTGAGCATCAATCCGTAAAGCAGGTTCGATGTCTGTGTTATCACCCGGTTTCCAAACTCTATGAATGCGGGCATTGCCTCCCTGTCAAGATTGTTGAGCCTGTTTCCTATCGCAAGATCCGCGCCTCCTCTTACCAGTGCAATCGCCTTCTTCAGGTCCTTGGCCTCGTATGTGGCGTCTCCGTCAATCAGGCACAGTATGCGGGTGTTTACCCTCTTGGCTGCCTGCATGCAGGCTACGCCCTTGCCGTTTCCCTTCTGCTTCATCAGCGCCATGTTCTTGTCCGCGAAGTCCACGTTCTCCCTATCCGCGTCGTCCTTGTATATGACGATGACCTTGCAGCCCTTCAGCTCCTTCAGCACCTGCCTCGCCACCGCCCCCACCGCAGGTTCGTCCTTGACCGGTATTATGACCGTAGTGTCCGAATAGTTCATTAAACATACCCTAAGCTGGCGAATAATTATAAACGGTTATTGACCCTCGCAAATATATAGCCATCTATCTTTTGCAGGCATGTGCCGAGTGTCATGCCTTGGCCTGCTTCTGGAACTGGTCGAGCGTCGTCAGGTTCTTCAGCTCTCCGGGCTTGTACACCCTGTTCTCGAGGAGCACATCGAACCCCACGCCGAGTTTCGAGTCGATGGCCACGTGCCTGATGTTGCCGCCGAACATGTCCGCCTCTGCGAGCCTGATTCCCCTAGCCTTTATGAAGTCCGCCACCGCCCCCACCGCTATCGGCTCGTCGCTGTCCTGGAATCCTATGGCCCTGGCCTCCAGGTTTCTCGGCCCCTTCATCCCCTTGAGGAAGCCGTCGAGCGCCTTGACTGCGCGCGAGTCGAACTCGTAGAACCTGCACACTCCAAGCTCCTTGCTGTTGACGTTGTATATCGTGATTATGGCGTCATAAGTGAGGTTGATCGCAGCTACGTACCTCTCTCTTGACGGGCTGTAGACCAGTCTCTCGAACCCGCCGAGCTCTATGTACCTCGCGTTAGAGTCGGAATCGAGGACGAATCTAGAGAGGTTGGGCCTGGGCTTTGAGCCTCTCGAGTACTGCTGGCTGCCCATCCCGTCCGACCTGGCGTCCTTCTCAAGCATTTCCTCAAAGCTCACTCCCTCACCACAACGAATTTAAACATGCTTATCCATAACACTATCAGCAGGTATTTAGCTTTAGCCTAACGTTTAAGCTCCTTCGTAAGCATGGCGTCCTGCGCCAATATATCGGTCTCAATGGATTTAAATCCTACTAAAGTGAATAGATGAAGATAGAGATACTGGAAGACAACGGAAGCAGCATAAACTTCGCGCTCAAGGACTCCACGCCGGCGTACGCAAACGCCCTGAGGAGGATAGCGACGAACCATGTCTCATCGTTCGCGATAGACAGGGTGACGTTCTACGAGAACACCAGCCCGATGTTCGACGAGTATATAGCGCACAGGATCGGCCTGATACCGATACACACGCCGAACGACGGGTACAGCGAGACCGACGAGATACTTTTCACGCTTGAGGCCACCGGCCCGAAGACGGTTTACTCCAGGGAGCTGGAGACATCGGACAAGGAGGTCAAGGTCGAGAATGGCGACATACCGCTCATAAAGCTGAGTGCGGGGCAGAGGGTAAGGATTGACGGCAAGGCGGTGCTCGGCTCGGGAATAAAGCACGCCAAGTTCCAGCCCGCGCTGGTAACATACGACCAGGTTGGCGACAGGGAGTTCAACTTTTACATTGAGTCATTCGGTCAGATGCCACCCAAAGAAATCATTAATAAGGCGTTCGCGAAAATAAAAGAGGAGATAAAGGAAGTCGTGAAGCAGGCGAAGAAGCTTTGATCTTGCGGGGGTGGCAGAGCATGGCCAAATGCGCAGGCCCGAGGCGCCTGTGCCTTTAGAGGCTACGTGGGTTCAAATCCCACCTCCCGCATACAATCGGTGAAAACATGAAACTTAAC
>DATLRT010000019.1:0-17405 GCA_035534575.1 Candidatus Acidiferrales bacterium | reverse complement strand
TTGTCCTGCTTCGAGAAGTCGACGCCCATGAAGTTTACCGCGAGCTCCACGCTCTGGGTGAACTTCCTCTTGCCCTTGTTCTCCTGAATGAAAGCGCTAAGCTTGTTTGCCAGTTCCTGTTCCATGTGAATCCCTCCTGCAAGTTGCAGTGCCTGCGGGAAAATCAGTCCGTACCTTACTGACTTGCCTTACATAAGTGTTCTATCGGCAGGTTTTATAAAGCTTTGGAAAAAGCCGGGTTACTTCACGAACTTCGCCAGCGCTGGGTACGACTCGTACAGGTTCTCCTTCTCCAGCTGCTGGTATATCATGTAGATTATTCCGACTGTAAGCAGTATTCCCATTCCGCTTCCTATCGCCCCTGTGAGCGTTGCCAGTGCGGCGAGCAAGCCGACGGATATGCTTCCCAGTACGGTCAGCGTGGGCACGTACTTGTTGAGCACGTTCTCGACTATCCTCGGGTCCCTCCTGAATCCTGGTATCTGCCATCCCATCTCTCCGAGCTGCTCGGCCATCTTCTTCGGGCTCTGACCGGTGAGCTCTACCCAGAACTTTCCGAACACCACGCAAAGCACTACGAGCACCACGACATAGAGCAGCACGTGTATGGACTCCGGAACGAGCAACTGGCCGCCCCACGGAAGTATAAGCGTCGACGTCTGCGTGGCAAGGTAGTGGAAGTATGCGCCGTATCCGCCGATTCCGTACGGTGCAGCATAAGGCGACTGGAAGTTAGGGGATATCAGGTAAAGTATTCCGCCGGAGAGCTGCAGCGATGAACCGCCTCCAGCGCTGCCCTGCGCCGCGTAGAGCGCGACGAAGTTGGCGACGTTGCCTAACGCTCCGTGTATGTTGGCTAAGAACCGGAACCAGACGCTCATCGCGAGTTCAAGCGATGTGGCGAGTATGACGGGAAGCACGCTCACGTAGAGGAACGGAATGGGCAGCCTCCCGCCTATTCCCCTCAGCTGCTCGAACGCGAGCGGCAGCTCCACCTTCATGCCGTAAATGTATATGCTGATAAGCAGCACTATGATTGCGAAGAACAGCGGGCCGAACGCCAGCAGCGCGTTGGATATAGCCGCCGCTCCGCCATTGGTTATCGCCTGTACTGCGGACGGCAGGAGAATTGTCAGGGTGCCGGCGATGAAGGCGTATGAGACTCCGCTCGCTATGAACATGTTTATTCCCGACGTGATGCCGTACTTGGTCATCATCTCGTCAAGGTAGATTATGACTATGGCGCCCACCGTGAGCTGAAGTATCACCAGGCCGAAGAAGCTGGGCAGTGCCGTGACGTACCCTGTCGAGACGAATATCGTCGCCTCTGCTATGGCCAGCCCTATGGCGGCCAGCTTCTGCACCGTTTGCATCCTCGACTTTTGAACGGGATCGTTCATGTCGATGTTTATCAGCCCGGATCCGGAGATGAGCTGTATGATTATGCTTGACAGCACTATGGGGCTGATACCGACTGTTATCAGGCTGCCTATCTTAGCCGCGAATATTATGCTGATGAGCTGGAAGAACGGGTTGGAGAGCGCCTGTTTGTTGAGCCCCAGCGCCAGCGTGTTGTAAAGTATGAAGTACACAGCTATGATGATGCCCGTCCACATCAGCTTTTCCTTGAGGGACAGCGGTGCCGCTGGGCCCCTTATGGAGGGTATGAATCTCGATACGCCGTCTATGAATTCCAATCCCAAAGAATCATTCCTTGCCGAGCTGTGACCTTACCTCCCTTATTTTTATCGTGTAGTTCCCCTTGCTGTGGGAGGTGGCCGCCTCTAGTGTGCGGTTTTTTGCCACTAAGTTATTGAGCAACCCGCTTATAAATGCTACGGATAATTCCGTGTGTTCCCTTCTCGTGTGCCTGCCCGTGAACCTGACCTCCAGCTCCAGCGGCGAGAGCTTCTTGAGTCTCGGCTGGCCCAGGCCAAGAAGGGGGATAGTTGATATCGCCACATCCACGCCCTTTCTCTTGCTGATGATTGTCTTTTGTGCTATCTGGGCGCCTATGTGGGCTACGACCTGCTTTATCGCGTCGAGGTAAGTGGGATCGTAGAGTATGCCTGATGCCAGCATATAATAGCCGAGCGGCACGTCGGGCTTTTGCCTCTTTCCCGCCGATGCCAACCTTGAGACGTGCGTTACAAAACGCTCGATAGATTCCTTGCCGGCTGGTTTCCTCTCTCCCACCTGCGATGTGAACATGCACTCGACGTGCCCGGACATTGAGCAGACGGCTTCTGTGGCGCTTACGGCATGTTTCCTTGAAGCCGAGATGAATCCCGCTATGATGCCGGCCTCGAACGTGTGCAGGTTTGCGCCGATGTCAGGCATACCCTTGTCTGAGAACCTCAGCCAGAAGTCGCCGGGGAATACATGATAGGTCACCTTGGGATGTCCCGCCTTCTCTATGAACGAGACAAGATACGGCATACTGTCCTCCTGCCACTCGTGTGGCCTGCCATGTGCGCTCATGCTGTGCACGAGCCTTCCAGCGTTGATGCCTGACGAGTACGTTATGTCCTGAAGAGTGGTTGTCAGATTGGAAAGCAGAAGCGCGAACTCCAGGGCCTCCGGAGTGGTGTATGCGTCATCCGCTCCCTCAATTATCTCGCTTATGAGGGCGCCCGTGTGCGACATGTGGTGGTATGGGCGCTGGACCGATGCTGCCTTTCTCTGCCTGACCTTTGCCTTCGGCTTAATCCTTCTTGCAACGACCTTCCTCTTTGTCCTTGACTTCTGCATAAGTTCATCCCTTCCTGCGCCTTGGCCTTATCTTACAGCCCTCGGCAATCTTCGCCGTTGAATAATATATAAGGGCTAAATTTATAACTATGAATGCCGCCAGTATCAGCTCCTGGCTGCCCCCTATTCCCGATAGTATGGAGCTGACTGTGAGCGTGTTGAAGCCGAACGCGTAGAGCAGCGATCCCACGAAGGGCGCCTGGCAGGATGCGCATCCGCTGATGACCGCTCCCACGATTGTTGTGGCGGCGCTTGCCCCCTGCTCCCCGACCGCCCTGCTCCTTGACTCAAACGCCGACTTTATCCCATAAGCACCGAGCGTGAGTAGCACAGAGGATGAGATAACCAAAGCGTATATCAGGTAATTGGGCACGTTGAGAAGGAATATCCCGTAGTTCTGGGACGCGAGCAGGTATCTGAACAGAAAATAGTAGAAAGCGGCCGCGGCGATGTTGACCACAACGTACGCGGGTGAGGAGTATATCATCCTCAGGACGCCGAGCTTGTTGGTCTGGCTCTTCATTGCTGTGCCTCAATCTTCTGTATAGCGGGGAGCGAGCAGATGCTTGCGGTGTTGTTGATGGACTTGCAGGTGTACGCTATGTACAGGTCTGCGCCTGCGTACTCCGTCAGGGCGAGCTGGCTTGTCCCCTGCCTGAGCTGGTTGAACATCCCCTGATGGGTCATGTATTCTAGAGGGAGCTGGCTGGTCTTCGGCGTCGAGTTTCCGAACGCCACCGCATCAGCGCCGCCCACCTGGTAGTTGCCCCATATGGTGTAGGGCGTGCCCTGGAAGTTGTTTATCTGAAGGATGTAATTCATTGCTGCGGTGTAAGCGGTGTTGTTTACTGCGGTGACCTCCTGCAATATTGTTGACATTGGCTGCAGGGCGAAGCCGCCCGTTATCGGCTCCGTGTTCTCAATCGCCAGGAAGTTTATGTACTTGCTGTTGTAGAACGAGCCCAGGTCCGTGGTGGATGTGTTGTAGCTTGCGGGCCTCCAGTATATCGTCGGCACGTCAGAGTCGCCGATCGCGCTGTAACCAGTATAGAGGCTGTTGAACGTTCCGAACTTCGCCAGAGCCAGAGCCATTGCCCACCTGTTCTCACCGCAGAATATGCAGGTTATCGAGCCGAAGTATATCACCGAGGGCTTGCCGTTGACGTTGAACAGCGGCACGATGGTGGGAGGTGCACCGCCCACGCTGTTGTTGAGCGTGTGGTTCAGGTACATCTCACCAGCAAGCTCGTAGTACGAGTTGGGCGCGTTGTTTATGGCCGCCAGCTCCGATGCGTTGAACGGCTGGTTTATTCCGGTCAGCCTCTGTCCGAAGCTCTGGTTGGCGGTTATGACTGGCGCGGATGCCAGCGATGTGGGTGGAGTTATCAAGGGCGACGTAAGGTTGTAGCCCTTGAGCTGCGTTGCGGTGCCGCCGGTCTGGTTCTGTATGACCGTCTTGTAGATCACCACCTGCTGCGGGTGCGCCACATTGTAAACGGAAAGGATGATTGCAATGATGCTTATGATTAGGGGTATGTAGAAAAGCTTGCTCCTGACCGGAGATGATGCGTTCTTGCGAGCCATTTTACCAACTGAGCTTTGAGACGCATAAATCTGGAATCTGGGTTATTTATGCCTTGCGTTACAGATTTCTCCGTATTAGATGCTGACGAGCCACCTTGTGAAGGAGAGGGAGAGGACCTTTACGTTTACCGAACTGGCGGACGCCCACTGCCACCTTGACCTCATCTCGGACAGGGAGCTGATAAACGCGGCCGTAAGGGGCGGGGTACGAACTATAGTCACTGACGGCGTGGACACCAAGTCGAATGCGCTGTGCGCGCAGATGGTGGACGGGAAGAACATCTACGCGGCAATGGGGATAGACCCGGAACACTCAGGCATCGACGATGAGGAGCTGGATTTCAACATCAAGATGATAAAGGCGAACCCGGCGAAGATATGCGCCATAGGGGAGATAGGTCTTGACTACGCGAAGGGCAGGGTTAACGTGGGAATTGAGAGGCAGAAAAAGGTATTCGGGGCCTTCCTTGACCTCGCTGTGGAGCTGGATAAGCCGGTCACGATACACTCCAGGGAGGCGATGGAGGACGTGCTGGCTATGCTTGAGGAGAGGGGGGTGAAGGGGGCGCACATGCACTTCTTCGAGGGAGGGCCCACTGAGGCCAAGATTGTGGAGAAGCTGGGCTACATGATATCAGTGCCGCCCTTCGAGTCTTCGCGCAGGAACAAGGCGATAGAGGCGATCGCCATAGACAACATAATGGCGGAGAGCGACTCGCCGGCTGCCGGTGCCACGCCGCTCGATGTGGGCAAGTCGGTGGGCATAGTTGCCAAGGCCAAGGGGATAAGCTTCGAGCGTGCAGCGGAGCAGCTAACCGCCAACACGAAAAGGTTTTTTAATGTTGGCATCAAGAGTATGATGAGATAGGGATTTGCATGAGGAAAATAGGGGCGATTGCGGCACTGGTTGCCTTTGCCTGCATAATGGGCATGGGGTTTGCGCAGTACGGCGGATACGGGTATGGGTATGGAACCACAGTGGCGACAACTGTAGCCACTACGACCATAGCACAGAACCACACCTCAACGACAACGGTGAACAACACCGGGCCGGTTGCAAGGATTGCGCCTCCGCTTCTTTACGCCAATACAGCTTATTCGGCCAACATAAACGCCACGGCTGGGGGCAACGTGAGCACCACACTAATCGGCTCCACGATAAAGGCAGTGATAGCGCCGGGAACGTACGCGAGGTTGGCCAACGGCACAAAGCTATCCAGCTACAACTTCTCTATAATACTGTTCCACGTAACTAACGTCACATCGCCGTCAAACAAATCTATGTCGGCGTTCGGCGCTTTCGCCTACGCGATTAACGGAAAGGTCAGCCCATCGATAACACTGGTCAACAGCACAGGATCGGCCATGCCAGTAACCACATATTACACACTGATAACCTCGCCAACATCACC
The DNA here is from genome assembly GCA_035534575.1 of Candidatus Acidiferrales bacterium. GTDB lineage: Archaea > Micrarchaeota > Micrarchaeia > Micrarchaeales > Micrarchaeaceae > JAGWFU01. Next base: position 11,658 of record DATLRT010000019.1, on the reverse strand, counting down.
ACCACTCAACATCACCAGCTACGCGTGGCTCGGTGGAAACTATAGCGTTGAGAACGGCACGATGTTCTACAGGGGAGGGGCCTACTCCGGCCAGGACACCTGGACCAGGATAAACAACTTCACCGAGGTCAACACGCAGTTCGTGAACCCGATAGTCTGGGTCCAGGACATAGTGCCACAGGCGCAACCCGCAACCACTACCGCGGCACCGACAACCACGATAATAGCCACAACCACATCACAGCAGGCGCCAGCTGCGCCGTCCAATTACACCGGAGCGGCCGTGGGCATAGTGATAGTCATCGTGATAGTGGTGGCTGCTGCCGCGATGCTGATGCGCAAGAAGAGATAGCGGCCCGCCCACAGACATCAATATATGTCTTGCTTGGCTAAACCTAGTTATGGGCCCGTAGCTCAGCTTGGATAGAGCGGCAGACTTCTAATCTGAAGGTCGCGGGTTCAAATCCCGCCGGGCTCACCTTCTGTTTCAATCTTGCGGATGCAGATTAACGAGTAGGAAAAGCGGACTGGGGAGCGGCCTTATGCCACTACCCGCCTATCTTGAACATCTTGGTTCCGCATGCAGCACATGGTCCGGTTACCGCCTTCCTCCCGTTCTTCATGGTAACCTCCTGCGGGTTCTTCATCTCATTCTTCTGCTTGCACTTTACACAATACGCCTCCATGGTCTCACACTAATATTGCAGCAACCTATTATTAAATATTTGACGGTAGGTTGCAGAGAAGCCATAAATACCGGCAGAATCCCAGCTTTATTGATGAGGTGGCTGAAATGAAACTCGGGTCTGTGATCAAGGAAACAAACCTGAGGCTTCCTCCGGAGGAGGTGAAACGGCTACTTGGCGAGTGGAAGAGCCTAGGCATCCTTCTGCGTTACGACAAGGAATCGGACAACGTTGAGCTGGCCTCTACGCAGTGGATAAGAAAGGATAGGGCCACCTTAGGTGCGGTGGAGGAGATAATCGGGTGGGGCATGTATAGGCTCAGGGAAGGATTCCGCCAGAGGATGGGCTATGCGCCTGATAATCCCCTTGCGCTGGGAGTATGCATAAACCTGGAGATGAAGCTCGGATGGACGGATACCAAGTGGAAGTTCGATTCCAGGCCAGCGCACCTTTCAGGCCATATGACTATGTCCCAGGCAGAACGAGTTGCTCCGGGCTTTTGGATGTTCACGGAGGTGATGACTTGGGGCATCAACCGGATTGATGCTAAGGTAACAGATTAGAATCATGCCGTGCCCTGCTCTTCTGATGGTTTCTCTTCATCCTTTACCGATGGCAGCTTGCCTCCCCTCTTCTGCTGCTTCTCAACGCGCGCGTTGGCGAATTCCACGCTGAGGTCCTCCTCCTTATCGGTCTGCATCCACTCCTTGATGTATGTGGCTATATTCCTCAGGGGCTTGCTGAACCTGTCGGTGAGCATGTATGTGCTGTCCTCGTGCTTGAGCAGACCCAGCTCGACCGCATAATCAAGATACCGCTTGGCCGTTGCGATAGGGATGTTCTTTGGGACGTCCTTCAGCTTCATCTGCTTCTTCGTCTTCACTTCAAGGAGTAGGACGGCGAACCTGTAAGCCTCCGTCTCGTTGTCGAAGAATATCCTGGCGACATCCTTCACGTTGACGCTCTTCAGCTTGTCCTTGAGCGGGGCATCCTCGTATTCCCAGTACTTTATCCCCATTCGATCGCACCCTGCTTTCTCACTTGTTTTTTATAAAGGTTACTATGTCCCCTTCCTTAAGGACGTGCTCTGCGCCTACCCTTTGGTGCTCGAACATAGCACTGGGCCCGGTGATGTATGCGCATTGAAGCTCGTCCACTATCTCGGTGTGCAGCCTGCTTGCAGCGTCGCCAACGCTTGCGCTCTTTTCCAGCACCATGGGCATCAGCCTCTCGTCGCCCACCCTGGGCTTCAGGTATATCGTCATTATGTCCAGCGCGTTGTATATCTCGTCCTTCAGCCAGTCGATGTTGTCGCCCTCCGTTGCGCTTATCGGAACCACCCTTATGCCGTATCTGGCAGATATCTCATCGGCAATCTTACGATAGTTCTTGTTGGTGTCTATCTTGTTCAGGGCCACTATCGCCTTCATGTAGTATATCTTTTCCGCCGCGAGCGCTATGAAGTCGTCAAGCTCTATCTTCTCGCGTATTATGACCCTGGCGTTGCGTATGCCAAAGCTGTTGAGCACCATCTTTATGTCGCTCTCGCTCAAGCCGGACTTGTTAACCTCTATCGAAAGGTTGGTGTTTGTCTCCACCTCCATGATGGACAGCTTCGGCCTCCTCTTGTTTATCCTTACGTTCAGGGCCTTCAGCTCTTCCATGAGTGTATAGAGCTGCGGCACGTTATTGACGTCGATGACGAAAACTATCAGGTCAGCAACCTTCATCGCGGATATCACGGCCCTTCCTCCTCCCAGCCCCGTGGCAGCGCCCTCTATCAGACCCGGCATGTCGAACACCTGTATGTGCGCATCCTTGTACAGCATGGTGCCAGGTATTATGGTAGTGGTGGTGAATGCGTACTGCGCGGTCTTCGACCTTGTGTGCGCAATCTTGTTTATCAGCGATGACTTTCCGGCGCTGGGGAATCCGGCGAGCGCAACTGTTGCGTCGCCCATCTTCTTTACGAAAAATCCCTCTCCCTTCTTGTGCTTCCCTGCGGCCACTATCGCCAGTTTTGTCTCGGCAATCTTTCTTCTCAGTATGCCAAGGTGCTTGTTTGTCGCCTTGTTATACTTGGTTCCGGTGTATTCCTCCTGAAGCTCGTCAAGCCTCCCTTCAAGGGCCACCTTCTTGTCCGCCATGCAATCATTTGTTTGTTTAAGGATAAATTCCTTCGTATAATACCGAAAACATCAGTGTGATGAAAAGCGTGAAAATTAAATACCATTAAATACCTTATCAGTTACTTTAATTTGTTTGCGCAAGCAGACATAGTGAATATAAATGGCAAAATCGTCTAAGAAGAAGACAACAAAGAAGGCTGGAAAGAAGACCGCTGCAAAGAAGCGCAAGAGATAAGGCAGTAGTTACTGCCTTGTTTTTCTTTCCTTTTTCTTTTTTGTTTACATTGTTGTTTATCCTCACATCAGCTTCGGGAATCTTTTTTTGAAATTTCTATCGTTCTTCAGCATGTCGAACGTCTTCTTCATCTTGTTGAACTCGGTAATCATCTGGTGCACGTCCCTCTCGGTGGTGCCGCTGCCCTTGGCGATCCTGCTTATCCTTGCGGACTGATGCAAGAGACGCTCGTTCTTCCGCTCCTCCTGCGTCATCGACGATATTATGACCTTGTACCTGTTCAGCTTCTCCTCGCCCTGTTCCATCACCTCCTTGGGGACGTCGTTGGCGCCTAGCATACCGAAGATATTCTTGAGCGGACCCATCTTTCCCATCGTCTTGAGCTGCGCGTAGAATGTCTCGAAGTTCAGGGTTTCCACATTTGCGTCTGCCTCGGAGAGGTTGGCTTCCTTCACCGCCTCCTGCACGCGCTCCAGAAGGGTCCCTATGTCGGGTATTCCCAGAAGGCCGCCTATGAATCTCTTCGCGTCGAACGGCTCTATGTTGCTCAGCTTCTCCCCGGTGCCTATGAAGAGCACTGGAGCCTTTGCCGCATTTGATGCGCTAAGAGCTCCGCCGCCCTTTCCTGAACCGTCCATCTTGGTTACCACGACCCCGGATATCGGCGTGACCTTGTTGAACTCCGTGGCCTGCTTCCCGGCTATCTGGCCGACGTCGGCGCTGACCACAAGTATCCCCTTGTCCGGCCTGAACTCCTTGGTGACGCTATCCAGCTCCCTTATCAGCTCGTCGTCAAGCGCGTTCCTTCCGCTGGTGTCGCAGATGATCACCTGCTTGTCCTTGAACTTCTCGTTCGCCTGCTTCACTATCTTTGCGGCGTCGCTCTCGCCCTTTATCCCGAAGAAGGATACGTTGGCAGTCTTTGCAAGTGTCTCGAGCTGGGTGTATGCGGCGGGCCTGGAGACGTCGCAGCATATCAGCGCGGCGCTGAGCCCCCTGTCCTGATAGTACTTGGCCAGCTTCGCCGCCGTGGTGGTCTTGCCCGAGCCGTAGAGGCCCATGAGTATTATCCTCTGCTTCTTGAGCTCGGGCGTGTAAGAGGCGCCGACCAGTGCCACGAGCTGCTCGTACACCATGTTGGTTATGTAGTCCTTCGGCGAGACTCCCGGGGGCGGGGACACCTTGAGCGCCTTCTCCTCTATCTCCTTTGTGAAGTCGAGAACCAGCCTGACAGCTACGTCGGAGCTCAGGAGGCTCTTCTGCAGCTCCTTGGTGAACTCCTTTATCGTCTTTGCGTCTATGATGGTGGCGCTGGTAAGCTTCGCGATAGCCTGCCTTAGCCCCTCTCCGAGATCCATAAAACCAGTTTGGGAGGCGCAACAGCCGCCTCAAGAAGTATTTAAATCTATAATCTAAAATACTTTTGTTAGGTACCCAAGGTGCCGCAAAGTGCTGATATGACCGTGGTGATGACCAAGGAGCTGGTGGAACAGATTGCCTCAGGTTACGCGAAGGAGGGCAAGCTGAGCATCGCGCTTGAGCAGCTTAAAAAGAACGGGACAGTTGTACCGTATTGGCAGGCCTACGACGCAATGAGGCGGGCTGGGAAGATGAAGTCCAGGTTACGGATGGGAAGGAAAGAGATGGACTCCGCAACGGAGGAGAAAATCCTGAAGCTCGACAATAAAAGGACCACGGGGCAGATAGCCAAGTCCATGGGATATTCAAAGGACAGGGTAGGGAAGATTCTGGCACAGCACAGCGACGATGAGATGGCAAGCATGATCAGGAATAAGAAGAAGAGCGACATTGACGCGTTCAAGTGGCTGGAGTGGATCAGGGTGGTTGATTGAAGCTCATACTTACACAGGCAAACCTTACGCTCAAGGGAGGTGCCGAAAGGGTGGTGCTGAAGATAGCGGAGCACTATGACGCTAAGGTCTACACCGCGGAGTATGACCCGAAGAGGACCTTTGAGGGATTCGCCGATGTTGATGTTGAGACCATAGGCAAGAGCGGGATAAGCAAGATCCTGCCCTACGGAAGGGCGGCGCAGGGGCTGAACTACGGGCTCTCGTTCTACAACTTCAAGATAAGGGAGGACTATGATGCCATAAACGCGCACATAGCGCCTGGCCACTGGATAAGGAACAAGAACGAGCGCGTGCTCTGGTACGTCCACACGCCGCTGAGGGACGTCTACGACCTTTACCACTACCGCCTCTCGCTGAAGAAGATACATCAGAAGCCCACGTACATGCTAGGCACGAGGGCGGTGAAGCTGATAGACCAGTCCGTGGTGAGGAAGATAGAGGGGCTCATCGCGAACAGCAAGAATACGCAGTCAAGAATAGAGAAGTACTACGGCAGGCACGATTCCACAGTATTGGGCGGAGGGATAGATTACAAGGAGTACTCCAACGGAGGGGATGACAATTATTTCTTCTACGTATCGAGGTTCTCGCCTAACAAGAGGCAGGATTACGCGATAGAGGCGTTCGCCGAGTTCAAGAAGCGCACGAAGAGGAAGTGTAAGCTCGTTGTTGCCGGTGCGGTCTCAAGGGACAAGTTCTACTACGATTATTATCTCAAGGTCGTGGAGATGGCGAAGAGCGTGGGCGGTGTGAAGATAATGGCAGACCCTAGCGACCAGGCGGTGAGAAAGCTGTACTCAAACTGCACCGCCGCACTCTACACGCCCATAAACGAAGATTACGGGCTGGTCCCATTGGAGGCGATGGCCAGCGGAAAGCCCGTCATCGCGGTCAACGAGGGCGGCCCTAGGGAGACGATTGCGAATGGCAAGACGGGTTACCTGGTCAACAGCCCCACGGAGATGGCTGCAAGGATGAATGCGATCGCAGAGGACAGGTCACTTGCCGAAAGGATCGGGAAGAGCGGAAGGAATACGGTAATCAAGGACTACTCATGGAAGATGTTCTTCAAGGAGTTCGACAAGAAGCTGAAGAAGGTAGCCAGATCCTGAACCGAGTTAGCCCGAGTGAAGAAACCCGTTTCTACTTCTTGCCCGATGGCTTCCAGACAGGAAGGGTTTTCTCGGGAAGCCTCTTCTGTGGCTTGCCGTCCGCACCCTTCTTCTCAGGCGCCTTGCCGCCCTCCACCTTCTTCGGCGGGGGCAGGTCAACGTTTAGCGAGATTACGTACTTCGATATCACCTTGGACGCGAACTCGAGGACCCTCCTTATGTTGGCCTCGGTGCTCGTTCCCGTGCATATCATCTTGCCGTTCTTGAAAAGTATGATAACAGCCTTTGGCTCGGCTATCCTGAATATCGCGCCTGGGAACTGCTCGGGCTCGTAGTCAACCGCCTTCACCTCCTTCGACAGGGCGTAGAGGTCGATTACCGCGTGCAAATCCGCGCTCACGACTATGTTCTGCACCTTTATCTGGGGAAGCTGCACAGGGCCGTCGTGCTTGCTCCTGTCTACGTTCTTGCCCTTGTCTGCGTACTTGCTCTTGTTGTCTACAACCTTACCCTTATCCTCAATATTAGCGGCAGCCGTGAAATCACCAAACAATTAATAAATTATGAAAGCGAAGGCTTAAATACAGATTAACGCTGGTCCGATGGAACGCTACGATGGGGTCGAGATAGTGGGTGCCGGGCTGGTCGGGCTCTCCCTGGCCAGGGAGCTCGCGCTATCGGGGATAGATGTCACTGTTTACGATGGCAAGAAGAGGGTGTCAGACGGCGCGGCCAAGGCATCCGGCATCTTCTCGGCTACGGGGCTGGAGAGGATAGGGGTGCCTTATAGGAGCGCGATGGTGAACACGCTCAGCGGAGCCACATTGCACGCTGGGAATGAGACCCTCAGGATCAAGGCGGAGGCGGTCCAGGCCTACGTCGTTGACAGGGGACTGCTCGCCGAGGCCGCGATGAGGGAGGCGGAGAGGGCGGGGGCGAAGATAGTGCTTAACAAGAGGCTGGACAGGAGCCGGCTTCTCGATGGTGCGGGCAGAGGCAAGATAATAGTGGGCGCTGATGGTGCCGTTTCCACTGTCGCAAGTGCATTCGGCTTCCCCGACATACGGGAGTACATACTCACCTACAAGGCCGAATACGATGTGAAGGAGATTGGGGACAAGAGCATGGTGGGGCTCTACTTCGACAACAAGGTAGCACACCGGTTCTTCGGCTGGACTGTGCCTTACTCGGATTCGAGAGTGGAGGTGGGTATTGGAATCAGCGACAGGGCCAAGATAACCAGCCTTATGGCGTTCAAGAGGTTCGTGGCATCGGGAGGGATAACGGAGCTGGAAGGCGGCGGCAAGATGGCCAATGGGTATGCAAGCCTGATACCGCTCACCTCAAGACGGAAGACCGTGATTGGTAACGTCGCGCTGGTGGGAGATGCCGCAGGGCAGGTCAAGGCCACCACCGGAGGCGGCATAATATTCGGAGTCTCGTGCGCCAAGCTGCTCGCGCACCAGATAAAGAGGACCATGGAGGGCAAGGGGCGGCTTGATGAGTATGACGCCATGTGGAGGAAGAGGTACGGCATAGACCTGAAGATGCACGCAATGGTGCACCGATACTATGCGACGATGGACAGCGGGACGCTCGGTCTATTCATGAAGATGTCGAAGCTCTTCGGCTCCGAGCAGTTCTTCAGCAAGTACGGCGACATGGACAGGCCTAGCCTGATGCTGAAGAGATTCTTCCTGCGGGGACTAGCCAAGTAAGCGAGTCAGCTCCTGAGCGAGACTACCGCGCTGTGTGCAAGCGAGATGAGAGGCTGCGGATACAGACCGAACAGGAATATCAGGATTATGGCTACAAGAGCGACAGCCATCGCGTAGGGCTCAATCGCTATGCTCGTGCTGTTCTTCCTAGTGTACATCTGGTTTATCAGCTTGGCGAAGTAGTATATCGAGATGAAGCTGTTGAGTATCCCCAACACCGCGAGTGGTATGAGATTTGCGCTGACTGCGCTGGAGAAGAGTAGGAACTTGCCCACGAAGCCCATGAGCGGAGGTATGCCTGCCAGCGACACCATGAATATCGTAAGCGCTGCAGCAGCGAACCTGTTCCTGCCCGCAAGGCCGGTGTAGTCGCTCACTGTCTTTATGTTGAGGCTCTCCATCCAGCCTATCACCGCGAACACGCCGATTATCATGAGCGCGTGCGCCACTATCTGAAATATGCTGGCCTCGACTCCGAATGTCGTGGCGGCGGCAAGGCCTATCAGTATGTACCCAGCCTGTGATATTGAGGAGTATGCGAACATCCTCTTTACATTGGACTGTGAAAGCGCAACGAGGTTGCCGAAGAACATGGTGAGTATCGAGAGCAGCACAAGCATCGGAGAGAACTCGGCAGTGTAATTTATGAATATGACAAAGAGTATTTCTATGAGCGCCACGAATGCTATCTTCTTGTTGATCCCCGCAAGCATGGCGGTCACATTGGATGGTGCGCCCTCATAGACGTCCGGCACCCAGAGGTTGAACGGAAACACCGCCATCTCGAATCCCAGCGCAGCAATCACGAACACCAGCGCCAGGGCGATGATGTATCCGCCGCTTATCTGGAAGTTGGGCGCAAGGAAGGTTAGGCCCATCTGAAGGTCGTACGGGAATATCAGCGCCAGCGCAAAGGTGAGCACCGCAACTGAGACCGCGCTGAGTATGAAGAACTTGACCGCAGCCTCTATGTGCTTCTTGCCGCTGTGCAGTATCATGAATGCCGCTGGTATCGAGACTATCTCAAGCCCCAGGAGTATCGAGAAGAGGTTGTTTGCAGATGCCACCACAAACATACCGGCGAATAGGAAGCTGAACAGTATGGAGAACACTGGATAGTCGGATGAGTACTTGTAGGAAAGTATGTTTATCAGTATCGACAGCATGGAGAATACCATGATGAAGAACATGGAGAACGGATACGCGTGAAATGCGTTGGCCACCGTGAACTCCAGGGGCGAGGATGCCATGATCGCGGAGAAGAACATTATGCCTCCGAGCAGGCCGATGCTTGAGACAAGGGCCGCCTTCTTGGACTTTGTATAGGCGAATAGAACGGACAGGACCACGTACGCCATGGTGAGCGCGATGATGGCGAAAGTCGGTATCATGTAGTATTGGAACATAAGTTACACCTTCACCAGGTTGAGCAGAAGGAACGGGAGCGTTCCGAATGCGAATATCAGCAGTACAAGGAGCACGTAGCCAATCTTGTTCCTCAGCGTGATGCCTGCGACTGTGGAGGAGACCTCCTTGGTCGAGAGCATTGACTTGTTTATCACGTAGTAGAGATATGCTCCGAGCAGGGCTATCGCGCCCAGCGGCAGTATCCCGTACACTCCGAATGCCTGTATCGTCCCTATGAATATGAGTATGTCTGCTATGAATGCGGCTGAGAACGGGAAGCCTATCATGGCGAGTGCGCCTATGAGGAACACGTAAGTCGTGGACTTCGCATTGACCACCAGGCCCTTCAGCACGCGTATGTCCCTCTCCCCAAAGGCGTGCTTGATTACGCCCACTGCAAGGAACATCAGCGCAACGGTGAGGCCGTGCGCGAGCATGCCGTATGTTGCGCCGTATATTCCGGAGCTGTTTGCCGCGCTTATGCCGAACATGATTATCCCCATCTCGACTATAGTGGAGTATGCGATTATCCTCTTCAGGTCGGTCTGCCTCATCAGCACGAACACCGCGTAGAAGGCGGAGACAGCGGCGAGTATGCCGACGTACTTGGAGAACTCCGCCGATATCGGGAAGATGGTGAAGAGCAGCAGCATGCCGTACCCGCCGTATTTGGTCAGCACTCCTGAGAGCAGCATAGATCCCTGCGTCGATGCCTCCGTATGTGCATCCGGGAGCCAGAAGTGGACTGGGAAGAGGGGCATGTTTATCATGAACGCCACGAACAGTAGCGCGAACACCGCTATCTGCACGTTATGCGGAATGAGGCCCGCGTGAGCGGCGATATATGAGAGGTCGAACGAGTTGACTGGCGTGTAGAAGTATATGAGTAGTATGGCCAAAAGCAGCAGCGCGGATGCGAACAGCTCGTATATCAGGAAGTTTATCGATGCAGATTTCCTGTTGGCGGAGCCGAGGGTGTTTATCATGAAGAATAGCGCAATCACTCCCACGTCCCAGAATATGAAGAACAGGAAGAAGTTGGCGGAAGAGAAAAGTCCGATTGATGCGAGCTGGAACAGGACCACGAAGAAGCTCGAGAGCTTGTGCTTCTCGTCCTCCGCGTTACCTGACAGAGCGGCCACGAACAGCACGGACGACGAGACCAGCAGTAGTATCAGCTGTATTATGCCCACGCTGAATCCCAGCCCCACGCCCAGAGAGCCTATGTAGCTGTACTGCTGGGAGAAGCTCACCGTGCCGCCGAGTATGGAGAGCGCCAGCAGCGCTATGCTGATGGCCAGCACCGCGCCCGTGGAGACAACGCTCAGCATCTTGCTGTGCCTCTCCTTGAGCATCGCTATAAGTGCCAGTGCGACGGCGGGTATAAGGACCATTATCGGGAGCAGGTTCATCTTCTCACAGCAATCCGAATATTATTATCATGATTATCAGACCGAGCGCGAACACTGCGGCATATGTGGTCACGTTTCCAGACTCGATCTTCGAGAGCCCGCGGCCGATGTCCACCACGGAGCCCGAGACCAGCTTTACCCTGCCGTATGCCCAGTAGTCAAACCTGTCGGTGGCGTACGCGACCCCGTTGAACCCGGCGGCTATGGCGCCGTATGAGCCGTTTATGAAAACGTTATTGTAAAGCAGCACCGAAAGTTTCCTGTACTTCCTGAGTGCCTGAGCCGCCCTTATCGCGCTCTTGCTTGCGTATACATAGTAGCAGATTGCGAGCGAGACCAGCGCGATTGCGGTTGCGATGGCCGCAGCTGCAAGGCTTATTGCGGGCAATGCGATGCCCAGATATCCAGGAAGTATCATGTACAATGCTGATGCGCCGACCGCGACTGCTGCAAGTATGTAGATTGGAATCTTCATCGCCACGGGCACGGCCTTGAATCCGCCCCTTACCTTTGGCGCCATGCTGTCAGGCGCCCTCCTTGCCGGTATGAACAGCCACCTGAAGATGTAGAGCCCGGTCAGCAGCTGCACTATTATCAGTATCCCATAGACGAGCGGATTGGAGAAGCTTGCGCCCTCGACGGCCTGCTTCCCGAAGAATCCGCTCAGCGGGAATATGCCAGCGAGGGATACGGCACCTATTATTGCGGAGATGAAGAGCGGCATGTACGACCTGCTCTCGTAGCTCTTCCACATGTCCTCGGTTCCGTTGGCCTTCATTATCGCGCCGGCGCTCATGAAGAGCAGCGCCTTGTAGAAAGTTTGCATAAGGAAAAGCGCCATAGCGGCGCCCACTGCGTTAAGCCCGAGCGCTATGAACATGAGGCCCAGGTCTTCTATGGTGGAATACGCGAGAACCCTCTTGATGTGGGTGGATGCCAGCGCGTTTGTGGCGCCTATGATCGTGGATATTATTCCGACAACGAGTATGGGCAGGAGCATGCCGTAGCCCGCGTATATCGGAAGAAGTATTGCTATCATGAAAACTCCCGCCTTCACCATAGTTGATGAATGCAGGAATGCCGAG
>DATLRT010000018.1:0-65989 GCA_035534575.1 Candidatus Acidiferrales bacterium | reverse complement strand
CCTCGAATCCCTAAAGAAACGAGCCCTGAACCCGTCGCATTTGGCCGAGCTTTGCTACCCCTGCTTATTAGCAAAGATATTTGCGTCATCAATATTTAATAAGTAGCGCTTGGAAAGTTAATGAAGGGAATCCATGTCCGGTTTGCAGAGCATCAGCTCTAAGGTGGCAACCGCCGTCGGGCTCGGCGCGATAATAGGTGCGGGCATATTCGTGCTCAGCGGCACCGCCATTGCGCTGGCCGGCACATACGCCATACTCGCGTTCATACTCGTTGGCATAGTCGCCCTGCTCGTGGCGTTCCAGCTGGGCGAGCTGGGCTCGCTGATGCCTCATGTTAAGGGCGGCGCATACTCCTACGCATACAAGGCGTTCGGCAGCGAGCTCGGCTTCATAACCGGCATCCTCCTGTACTTCAGCTTCGCCACCGCAATATCCGTCATAGCGCTCGGCTTTGGCTCGTATCTCGCAAGTCTGCTTGGGATGTCAACCGCTGAGTTCGCCATACCCTTCGCCATAGCGCTCATACTGGTGCTTGCGGTAGTCAACATACTCGGCATAAGGAAGGCGGCGCAGGCAGACTTCGGGCTGGTGCTGATAAAGATTGCCATACTCGCGGTCTTCATAGTATTTTCCTTCATGATAGCGACTCGCGCTGGATTCAACCTCTCGCACTTCACATCCGGCCTGTCGGGCAAGGGCTTGGGCGGCATGTTCGCCGCGAGCGTAGTCATACTGTTCGCATACTCTGGGTTCCAGGCGATATCCACGTTCACCGGCAGGGTGATCGGCGGGGGGACCAGGGCAGCAAAGGCGATAGTGTACTCTGTTGTCATAAGCATGGTGCTGTACGTGCTGGTTGCTATATCGCTGATACTGCTGGTGCCCGCATCCTCCTACACCATAACCGCAAACCCGCTGTCGTTCGCGCTCCAGAGCGTCAATGCGCCGAGCTGGCTGTTCCTGCTGGTCAACATAGGCGCGCTCATAGCTACAACATCAGCCACACTTGCGATGATGCTCAGCGCATCGAGAATGCTGCACCAGATAAGCTCCGACCACTTGCTCCCCAAGATACTAAGGTCGTTCAACAAGAGCAGGGACGTAGCAGTCAACTGCGTAATCCTATCAGCCGTCATCGGAATAATAATGCTATTCGCCGGCAACCTCTTCATAATCGCCGCGATAAGCAACTTCGGCCTGCTGTTCTCCTACCTGATAGTGAGCTTCTGCATAGTCCACTTCAGGAGGAACAAGGCCAACGCGGAGTTCAGGTCGCCATTCTATCCGTACCTGCCTGCGGTTTCGGTGGTGGCGCTGTTCGCCCTGATGATAGGCATGCCGAGGGAGGCGCTCCTTTTCGGTGTGATGCTTATACTTGCCCTGATAATAATGTACTACTTCTTAAGGGAGTACGAGTCAAAGAAGATAGTCAGGATAAAGCTGTTCAAGTGATGCTATGCTTATAAGTCTGGTCGGCGCACCCAACAAGGGAAAGAGTACCCTCTTCTCAGCGCTGACTATGAACGATGTGGCGATTGCGGACTATCCATTTACAACTGTTGACCCTAACCTTGGCCTTGCATACGCAACCAAGCCATGTGCTGAAACTGAGCTGAAGGTCAAGTGCAAGCCAAGGAACTCGCTGTGCAACAACGGCACAAGGATGATACCAGTCAACATAGTCGACGTGGCCGGCTTGGTGGAAGGCGCCCACACCGGGAAGGGAATGGGAAACCAGTTCCTCAGTGATATCTCCGCCTCCGATGCCGTGATAATAGTCGCGGACATAAGCGGCAAGACCGACAACAACGGTAACCCTGCTACGGACGCCAATCCTGTTGAGGATGTAAAGATAGTCATTGATGAGCTCGCCCAATGGGTCGCAGCAATAGTGAAGAAGCACCTCAACGCAATCTCAAGAAGGAACGACGCGATGGTTGCGCTGTGCGAGGTCCTGACAAACATGAAGGCCACGGCTCAGCAGGTAGAATCCGCAGCCGGCACCGCGGCGTTGGCCATGAGCAAGATACACTGGACCGACCAGGACATACTTAACTTCTCAAGGGCATTCCTGAAGATTAACAAGCCGATAATCATAGCGGCCAACAAGTCAGATACGCCTGCATCAGATAAGGGGCTCGCACTGCTGAAGGCTGAGTTCGGCGAATCCAACGTGGTGGCAACATCGGGTGCCATAGAGCTCGCGCTCAGGAAGGCCGCAAAGCAAGGCCTGATAGACTACTTCCCTGGGTCCCAGAGCTTCAACTTTACCGGCAACGTCACTCCAGAGCAGAAGGCCGCGCTTGAGTACATGCTGAAGTTTGTGAAGGAAAAGGGCACCAATGTCCAGGCTCTGCTCAACGGCGCGGTGTTTGGCACCCTTGCCAATATCGTCGTCTACCCTGTTGAGGACGAGAACAAGTACTGTGACCACTCTGGCAATGTTCTGCCCGACGCGGTGCTGATGAGGAACGGATCAACCGCCATAGACCTCGCCGAGAAGATCCACACGGACATAGCGAAGAACATGCTGCACGCGGTTGACGCCAAGACCAAGAAGAGGATTGCAAAGCAGTACCCGCTTCAGGACGGAGACGTAATCAGGATAGTGAGTGCTGCCAGATGAGAGATTAGAAGCCGTATCTCTTCATCAGCCTTTCCCCCATTCCTTCGAGCTTCCATTTTTTGATGCTAGCCCTCACTTCCTCAGTGCTCAGCCCTATCTTTTCAGCAGCCCGGAGATATCTATATCCCCACTCGAAGCTATCCTGCTGGAGCGTGGCATCAGCATGGTGCAGCAGATCGTTGTCAAGTGACTCAGCCATAGACATGAGTTCCTTGTCATTCCACTTCTTGGCGTATTTTATTAGGATTACCGCATCTTGGGTAAACTTGTTCAGTATATCCACCCTGGCACTTATGGTCCTGTCCGTTTTCCATTTGAGCATCATATCAAGGCCGCGCTGGGTCTTCCGCAGATGCTCCGTTATGCTTTGCTCGTCAAGCGAAGAAACAGCGGAGTCAAGATCCTTTGGCACGTGCCTCTTTGTGATTCTCACGAGCATGCAATCTACTCTTTTCTCCTTGCGTAAGATATGAGCGCGAAGAGCGGTACCAGCACCACAGTTATCGCTACCGGTATGACTATCAGGTACTCGATGAAGTCCGTTATGTTGACTGATGCAAGGAAGCTCGAGCCAGAGTACTTGACCGCAAGGTAGATTATGAAAATCGCCACTATGTAGACCAGTATGGCATAGAGCGCGTTTATCACTCCCGAGTAAAGCACTACACCCGACTTCTTCTTCGATGCTCCCACCCGCTCGCCTATGAGAAGAGCTGCCACTAACGGCAGTATTATCGAGCCAGGCAGGTAAATTATGTAATTGGCTATAAGCGTGACATACTTGTCCATGCTGCCCACGCCGAGCGTGTTGGCAACAGGCACCACAACAGCGACGAGTATAACGCCCAAGACGAGGAAGCCTATCCAGAATGTGAGCGGCGCGGCTATCTGTACCTCGTTCGTCTCCACCTTCTTTGCCTGCTCCTTCATCCTCTCCTCCTCTTCAGGCTCGTGGGCTAACGTCTTCCTCTTTGACTCGAACGCGCTGGGCATCAAATCACTTATTTCCAGAGCAGGTATATAAAGCTTTATTGCGGATATAATTACGAATCAGTTGATTTCATGGCAGGAATAGGGACACCGCAATCGCAGGCAGGAGTGATGAGCTTCTATGACGCTCAGACTAGCGGACCAAAGATGAACCCGAAGGTAATGCTTATCATTATAGTTCTTTTCGCGGCCGTAGTTATCGTCTTCGACCACTTCATATACGCGGTCTGAAAACTAGGCTACCTTAAAGATATCCTTTCTCACTTCTGATATCTCTCCGCTTTCCGCAAGGATGTAGAATATCGCCCTTATGCCGTCCTCCGCTATCTCCGTCTCGACGGCCAGCTCCTCGACGCTCCTCGGCTTTGAGCCCATCGCCTTCATGATCTTGGGCGTGTTGCCCCTTATGAAGTCCCTGAGCGCGATGTAGAACTTCTTGTTGAATGCCCTTGTCCCCAGCACTAGCCCCTGCCTTATGCTGGTCTCCAGCGCAGCTGACACGCTCGCCGCCTCCGCCTCGTTGTTCAGCACTATGAACCCCTGCGACTCAAGCAGATCCACATAGGAGTTCTCCTTGTTGAGCTTCTGCTCCCATGCCCTCGGCCTCTGCTCAACCCGCTGCGAAGGCTGCGGCATCACCGCCCTTGTCACCGCGGGCTGCGGCGCAATGCTGCTGGCATTCGGCCTCTTCCCGTAAAGATAAGTGTCATATGTGCCCTTGGATATCCCGAACTTGAAGTTCTGCTCCCCCGCCTTCTTGAACAGCGTGATGACCTTCTTCTTCAGCATCACCCTGACTGTCTGCTTCTCGTCCGCGCTGAGCATCGCAGCCACCTTCTCCTTCGTCCTCTCGCTGTACTTTATGGTGTCGAGCTTCTTGAGGACCTTTATCTCGCTCTCGTTGAGCTCCTGCCCCGCTGCCGGCCTGGCCATTCCGTCCGACGCCTGCCCCTGCGGCTTCTCCAGCAGCTTCGCTATGTAGTTCTTGTTCGCGAGCAGGAATGTGGTGGGGGAGTGCTTGAAGAAGTCCAGCTCGTCCCCGTCCTTGACGCCCAGCGTCTGGATTACGTCGTTAGGCAGGTAGATGACCAACTTATCCTTCAGTTTGTAAACCTTCGAGATCCCAGCACCCACAGTAAGGATTTTTAACCGTAATTGATATCTATACACATGCAAGGCTTAAAAGGGTTTACACAGTCCGGAAAAGCCGGCGCCGATGACATACGCAGGGCCACCGAGCCGCGGAAGATGTCGTCAAACAAGTACTCTAACGGTTCAATCCTGATAGTGGGGGGCGGCAGGGAGTACCATGGCGCGCCGCTGATGGCCGCGTTCGGCGCGAACAACACCATAGCTGCGCTCAGGACAGCTTCGGGCAACGTGACCGTGGCTGTGCCCAAGGGCGTTGCCGGCGCGGTGAGGGCGCTGTCCGCAAACATGATAGTAAGGGAATTAAGCGCTAACTCGATAAGCAAAGGGGACGTCAAGGCCATAAACTCAATAAGGCACGATGTGATCGTAATCGGTCCGGGAATTGACGCTGACAAGGCAAGCCTGCTTGCCACCGCATCGATAATAACGTCCGAGCTCAAGGCGGGCAAGCGCATTGTGATAGACGCGACAGCAATAAAGGCACTGTCGATGAAAGCCAAGTTGACAAAGAATGTTGTGATAACCCCACACACCGGCGAGTTCAAGTCGCTTACTGGCATAGACCTCAAGAGCGCCGGCATAGATGAGCGGATAAAGGCATCCGTGTCTGTTGCGAAGAAGTTGAACTGCGTTGTTGTGCTGAAGGGGCACGAGACCGTGATAACCGATGGCAAGTCGTTCAAGGTGAACGTTGCGAAGAGCTCCGCGCTCGCGACCATCGGGACAGGCGATGTGCTCGCCGGCATCATCGCAAGCTATCTTGCGGTCCACAAGGACGCATTTGAGTCTGCCGTGGCAGGCGTCAGGGTGCACTCGATGGTTGGCGACCTTCTCGCCAAGCGCATGGGCAATCACATAATCGCGATGGACGTCGCGGAGCACATCCCCGATGTATTAAAAGGCTTTGATGTAGTGGTATAGCAAAGTTGAGCAGATGGACTCCCCGTACTCAAGCGTCATTGAAGAGCTTAGGGCATCTTTGTCTAGCGCAGCTCAGGCCGCGGGGTACAGCGTGACTGCGGGCGACGTGACGGTCGACAGCTCCAAGGCGTTCGGCGACTTCACATCAACGCTTGCGATGAAGCTTGCCAAGAAGCTCAACAGGAAACCTGACGAGGTGGCCAACAGCATAACGGCGAAGCTGAAGTTGCCTGAAGGTGTGGACGGAGTCGACACGAAGAACGGATTCCTAAACTTCAGCCTCAACAGGCCATGGTTCTCCCAGTCGGTTATCGATTACATATCCGAGAAGGACGGCAAGAATCTCAGGTCTACAATAGGCAAGGGAAAGAGCGTCATTCTGGAGTACCCGAGCGTTAATCCTAACAAGCCCTGGCACATAGGCCACTTGCGATGCGCTCTCATCGGGGACGTTATAGCCAATCTGCTCGTCGCCACCGGGCACGAGATTGAGAGGGAGGACTACATCGACGACCTCGGGCTCCAGATGGCTGAGATAGTGTGGTGGCACTCGAAGAGCAAGCACACTCAGGAGGGCAAGTTCGACCAGTGGCTAGGGAAGGAGTACGTTGACGCAAACAAGTTCATGGCCGAGAACGACGTCAAGGCCGACATAGCTAACACGCTCAAGCTGATGGAGCAGGACGGCACTTACGAAGAGGAGATGGGAAGGAGCATGGCGGAGCAGTGCGTAAGGGCACAGTACGAGACCGCCTTCGACTATCGGATATACCACGACGTAATGGTCTGGGAGAGCGACATACTTCGCGCCGAGCTGCTAACCGCGGCTATGGAAATACTCGAAAAGAAGGGGGTGGCCAAGAAGATAGTGGGAGGCAAGTTCGACGGATGCTTCGGGATAGACCTCAATGACATGAAGCAGCTGCCCAACGAGCTCAAGGGAATGAAGGAGAGCGTGAAGGTTCTCATCAGGAGCGACGGCACGCCGGCCTACCTTGCCAAAGATATCGCGTTCCACATGTGGAAGCTAGGCATCATAGGGGCGAGCTTCAAGACCAAGGCGTTCATAGAGGAGCAGCCGAACGGCAAGCCCGTCCAGTCAACCGGCAAGGAGGGCAAGGAGATGAAGTTCAACGGAACAGAGATGGCGATAAACGTCATAGGCGCCGCACAGGAATACCCGCAGATGCTGCTCAAGCTTGCGATAGAGGCCGCGAGCGGAAAGAAGGACGTGATCAAGCACCTGGCATACGGCGAGGTCGAGCTGGAGTCCGGCGCGCTATCGGGAAGAAAGGGTACGTGGATAGGGTTCAGCGCAGACGATTTGTTCAGGGAGGCCAGGCAGATGGCATCCACTCAGATAAAGGAAAGATTCACGTTTAGCGACGAGGAGCACGACAAGATAGCCACAAGCGTCGCGCTCGCCGCAATCAGGTTCGAGTACCTGAGGCTCGGTCCGGAGAAGAAGCTGGTCTTCTCATGGGAGCGGGCGCTCAGCTTTGAGGGCAGCTCCGGCCCCTACGTCCAGTACACATATGCAAGGGCGTCGAGGATAGTTGAGGGCGTGAAGGGCGGCAAGCAGGCGCCCACCAAAGGGCTGTTCGGCACTATGACAGACACCGAGTTCGCGCTGGTCAAGATGCTATCGAGCTCAAGGGAGATTCTGGAGAAGGCGGCGGCAGAGCTGAGACCCAACTCCCTGTGCGAGTACCTCATCGAGCTCTCGCTCATGTTCTCAAGGTTCTACGAGCAGTCGCCGATACTCAAAGCGGAGAGCGAGGAGCTGCGAAGGTCCAGGACAGCCATACTAGTCGCGTTCAGGGCGGTGGTGGGCCAGATGCTGGAGGTCCTCGGCATCGACCCGCTGGAGAAGATGTGAGCTAAAGGTACTTTTCTATATCCTCTTCCTTCAATTCTGTTTGCTTTAGTATGGACTTGTAGTTGTGCAAATTGACCCTCTCATTAGAGGCAAGTACGGTTGTCCTATGCCCCTTTGAATCTGCCATCCACACATGGCTGCCTTTTCTGCTCTTTATCAAGTATCCCTAGTATTTTACCAGAATCTGGGCAATGTCTATGTACCTAGGCCTTTTAGGCATATGTTCACCAGTACTTTTTAGGAAAGCATACTCCGATTGGGGTATCTGCATTTCAGGCGTAGATCTTTAGCCCTAGCTTCTTTGATACCGAAGAGGGATAATGTCTAGCCTCACCAGGATTCTTAAGTATGGCATCCAATGTGAGCTCCACAGCCTCCTCAAGCCTAACCTTGAGTTGCTTCAGCGTCTTTGCCTGAGTGACTATATGCAACTCATCAACCTCTCCGGAATAAGAGCGCTCGCTTATGACGACCTTGGCCTTAAACCCGTAAACATCCATCTCCAAATTAATCCCATTAAATAAGCGCTATTCATCTTTAAATCTTTATACGGCTTCGCGCCGCATCTTATAACTCCAAAAAGGCAACTGTCGTAGTCCCTAAAAGCTATTTAGAGCTTGGCGCAAAAGAGCAATCGGGCTGGTTCGATGGACGAGACAAGGGAGCGCGCAGCGAGGACGCCGCTCAGGGAGAGAATATCATCCACAGTCAGGGGCATAAGCCTGAGGCTCTCGAACGCCGACACGACCTCAATCACGGCGGCAACCGACACGTGCGGCTGCAACAACCTCGCATCCTGTTGGCAGTGCGCCGTTGGCGTGGCCATCAAGGTAGTCCCAATGGCGGCGCAGGCAATCAGGCTTATCATAAGGAAGGAGGGCGCGGACCAAGAAACACATAAATAGCTTCACCGAGCATAAACCTACAGTGGGCTCGTAGCTCAGCTTGGATAGAGCGACGTCCTCCTAAGACGAAGGTCGGGGGTTCAAAATAGGTTTTTAAGGATTTGTTCTTAAACCCCTTATGGAAATCCCCCCGAGCCCGCTTCGTGATTAACATGGCAAGCACAAAGAAGATGAAGAAGGAGCCTGTGTTCATAGTCAGGCCGGTCAGGCAGAACCTGGGCCTCGACTACCTGCACATATCGCTCATAGTGCTGGTGATAGCGCTTGCCGCGCTGGCTTTCGGCATATCCGCGTTCAAGCCTGGCGCGCCATCTTCTTCATCATGCCAGTACGGCTCGATGAACGGCACATGCGTGACTCCGGTGCACAACTCGAGCCAGGCGCTTCTCGGTGCTGAAAAGATTATAGCGGCATACGGCAGCCTGAACAGCTCAATATCCCTTTTGCCGTACTACGTGCTGGTCAACCAGTCAAGCGTCAGCTACAATACGGGCCAGAGGCAGTGGTACGTGTCCGTGCCCTACATTGACCCGGTCTCCAAGCTCAAGATATTCAGGGTTACCTTCAGCCTTTACGATTCAAACCTCTCACTCGCCACGCCTTACACACAGATGATTCCGCCGGTGACGTTCACCAACAACAGCGTCGCGGGATTGGGCTCGGTCAGCATATCGGGAAGGACAGCCTGCCAGAGCGCTGCACCAATACCTGTGTACATGATAACCGACCCGTACTCACCCGGGGCGTTCAGCGCCATATCAACCGCCGCCAACCAGATTCAGGCTCACGCGGGCCAGGTCAACATGAGCTACTACTTCGTCTTCGGCCAGCCCTCCACGAGGTTCTACTCCAGCTTCGGTGTGCAGCAGACGCAGGCGCTGGGCCAGTACCTTGCCTGCGCATCAAGGCAGAGCGCCTTCCCTGGTTATGCGGCCAACATAAGCCAGGTGTTCCAGGGCACGCCCATAAGCAACACGACGCTTTACGAGATAGCCACGGCATCGAAGATCAACACAACGCAGCTCAACAGCTGCCTGGCTAACGTCGGGGAGTCGCTCAACTACCAGCTCCAGCTCGCAAACCTGTACAACCTGCAGTACAGCCCGGGGTTCGTGGTCAACTGCAAGTACGGCACCATACCGCAGACGCTCAACTACTCGATAGACTACGCGCTTGGCACCCTTCAGGGTTAATTTATTATATCTGACTGGCGTAACCTAATCATGCAGAAATTCATCAAGGTATGGAAGGAGGACGATTCCTACATAGCCGAGATACCTAGCCTTCACATTGTAGACCAGGGAGACAGCCTTAATGATCTTAAGAAGAACCTAAAGGAGGCCATAGAACTGACTGTGGAAAGCATGGTCAAGGACAACCTGAAGCAGGCGGGCATCTCCAAGGCAGATTTGTCCAACTGCCTTTAGCTGGCATCTTTTTACTCGGCATGGCTGAATTCAAAAGCAAATAGCTTATGATATATGGCATACAATTATATCTAAAAGATATATTTATATATCTAATCATACCAAATAATATCATGTCAATAAGGGCAAAACAGGTCGAGGCGCTCCACTCCCCTCGCCTAGCAACTGTTCTAATGGTGGAGAAAACGCTGATGGATGCCGGAGAAGTGCTGAAGGTCGCAGAACTGAAGCGCAGGTTGCCTAGGAAGGTGATGCACTCTACACTGTTGGAAATTCTAGACTACCTCCAGAGGAGCGGCAAGATTGTAATAGGCACAAAAGGGGTCCTTTGGGTCTACACGCCGCGTGGAGATTTAAGCCGACTGATCAAGGGAGGGTTGGAACTATGACTGATAAAAGGCCCACAAGAGTCATCTTCTTGGACCAGGCCAAAATGGAGCTTGAGATGCTCAACAAGGTTGTGGGCGACCAGGCAGCCAAGAAGGTCAAGAACTCGGAAGAGATGCGGCTGCTCAAGTCCATAACCCAGAAGGTCGTCCTGATCAAGGCCAACCCCTTATACGGAAACAATATACCGAAGCGGCTGATTCCGCACGGCCTGGATGTCGGAAATCTTTTCAGGGTCGAGCTTACGAGCTACTGGCGGCTGCTTTACACGCTAAGGGGCAACGAGGTCGAGGTGGTTGCGATAGTCCTTTACCTGATAGACCACAAAGGATACGACAAGATACTGGGCTATAAGAGCCGATGACAAACCTTCCCCTAATAGCCAACCTTATTAAGGCTTACGAAAGTAGTATATCCTATCCGATTGGAGAACCGGAATTGCAAGCTGTAGCGTGAGTGATGTATTGGAGGCGTCCAGGTCAAGATCAAGGGTAGTAGACAGGGCACTCACTATAGAGATCAAGGCGAAGTCTAACGCGCTTCCGTTCAAGTCGCTCCTGTACGCGATGTCGCACGCAAGGGCGAAGATTGGCATAAGCAAGGCGCAGGTCACAACCTTGCACCTGAAGAAGCTTTCGCAGCACGAGAGGATAATACACGAGATAGCCAAGGGGCTGGACTCCAACGAGGAGCCGGACCCGAACACGATTTACAAGCACATAAGGGGCGCGACCGCCAATTACGTCAACCTCTTCTACGCACTCACGCCGGCGGAGAGGGCCGACTACATAGGAAAGGTCAGTCGCATGAGGCTCTCGAAGGAGATCAAGCCGGAGGAGAACCTGCTGATGATACCCGCAATCAACGCGGAGCTGAAGGAGCAGAAGAGCAACGTGATAAACACGCTGGCGAACAGGCTCTACAGGTCATCGTTCAAGGTCCTCTACGACTCGAGCAAGTCGGCGCTGCACGTGGCGCTGCTTGAGCAGAACATGGCGATAAAGTCCGTGCCTGACCATATGCTAAAGAGCTTCTCAAGGATAATGTCGAGGATGGACGAGGTCGTAAAGTCCATTGACATGGGGCTCATCGACGCGGCAATGTACGACCAGGTAAAGGGCGAGTTCGTGGACGACGCGGTCAACTTCTCGGCACAGACTGAGATAGGGCTGGTAAGCTTCATGTCTGAGAGGATAAACCTCGATAGCGTGAGGATGGACAAGCTCTACAGGATGCACAGGAGGAACAGGCACTGACCCCAATTCTCTGCACTTATAAATACGTTGTCCTTCAAAGTATAGATGTAACTTTCAGCACGGGCTCCTATCGTCTAGTCCGGCCAAGGACATTGGCTTCTCAAGCCAGTAACCCGGGTTCAAATCCCGGTGGGAGCACTTTTCATGCTGTTTATTATATTTTCACTTCCAGGTCTGAATATGGCAACTTCAAAGATCAAGCCGATGAAGATTACGCGCATGCCACTTGAAAAAAGCGCAAAGGCGGCAATTCTCATCACATTGTTCATAAACCTAGCGATGTGGCTGGGCGCTATATACCGCTATCCGACGCTGTCTGACCCAAAGCTTCTCTCACTGCCCTTCATTTATACTGCTGTCATCGCGTTCGTGTTTCTGGTAATTCATTTTAGGTACGCATTGCTGGAAAGGTATCCCTATATGCTGAACCTGCCCTCGTTCGTCTACAGGCTCGGCATGGAGAAAAGCGCCGCGGTGCACGGCAAGGTCATAACCAAGATCTTCACCGTCTGGTGTGTCGCAATGCTATACCTGTCGATAATATACGCCGGAGTCGTCTACCTCGTGCTCTCTCCTAGCAGTTCAAGTTCATCGGCAACGCCATTACTGGCATTCATCCTAGTAATGCTCGCGCTTCTCATCGTGACAGTGTTTGCGCTCTACAGGGGCATCTACAGGACTCTCGCAGCACGATGACATCACCGTATAGTTTCCAAGCTGGTGGCTGAAGATATGCCGAAAGATTATAAAATATTTATATTAGCAATAGTAATTGGTTTTATAGTAGAGGCAGTAGGGACAAATATCCCCACATTGAATCATATCTATATCCTTCAGACACCTTTAGTTTTTTACTTATATAGCATCGTTACTGGATTAATTGCAGGTCTGATTGCTAAAGGTGCACTACGTGGATCCGTTGTAGGATTCGTAGGTGTATATTTAGCACTATTTAGCACGACTTTAATCAGCAATCTAATTAATAACAGTCTTACTGGTTTTATCTCTATTTTTGTAAGCTGGCTAGTTGTTTACTGGACCTTCGTAGGTTTAATGGGTGCAATAGGTGGATTGATGGGCGGAATCATCAGAAAAAGGAAATAAACCGTTTCAGTACACTTAACTTAAATATGAAAGGAGAAAAAAAGGGAAAAATATTAAAAGAGGTATTACTTCATTACCTTTAACTGCTTCTTCACGTCCTCGTCCTTGAGGGCTGCCATGTTGTGGCTGCTCTTAGCGTGGAACTTTATCGCTGCTATCAGCGCATTCTCCTGCTCCTTAGGAGCCTTCATTTCCATGCCACAGCTGCACATCATTCCTACTTTGTCTGCCATTGGTACCACCAGATAAACTCCGAAACCAAGGCATAAAAAGCCTGTGCGTTTTACGCTTCGCGTGATACCTTCTAACTATGTATTTAACTCCTACCCTGCCCGAATCATCTGCGTCAGCTTTAAATACGCTGATCCAACTCACCCGCCTTGGCTCTCGCAACTGAAAAGTTAGAGTATGCTGATTTTGCCCTTGTCAGCGTCCACCTCAACCATCATGCCATCCTTGAGCACCTTGGTCGCGTTCTTGGTGCCTATAACGCAGGGCTTGTTCATCTCCCTGCTTATTATCGCTGCATGGCAGAGTATCCCTCCTTCGTCAGTAACTATCGCTCCAACTATCTTCATCGCTGGGACGAAGTCTGGCGTCGTCATTGCCGTGACCAGTATGTCGCCCTCCTTAATCTTGCCTATGTCATTGGACGTCAGGCAGACCCGCACAGTTCCCCTTACCTTCCCTCCGGAAGCCGGGCTCCCTGTTATCTCCTTTACCTCCTCTTCGGATATGGTCAGCTTGGTGTCTTTGCAGTACCCTACCGCTTCTTTTCCCAGCTTCCACGTGTACCCATCGTCCTGGGTGATGCATACGGAGTCGCCATTCCTCATCTTGAGCTCGCTCATCAGCGGCTTCGCGATCTTGCCGTCAAGCAGGCTCTTCCGTATCTCCGGCTCTGACATCAGCTGCATAAGTGGTTTGTCCACACCCAGCCTCTTCGCCATCTCCCCAATCACTACATGGTAATACGGGTGCCCCCTTGTCTGCACGGTCTTTTTCAGGTCCTGCAGGTATCGTGACTTGTGGGTTGCCTCTATCATGCCTACAGTTCTCTTGTCCAGCCCCAACTTCTTCATCAGGGCCCTCTGCTTTATCGCCTTGTCCTTGAACTCCTTGGTCCTCTTGGCTCTTTCCGCTGCGGGATCCTTCATCTCGGAGGCCATCTTCCTCGCCCTCTCCTCAAAGTGCGCCTCGTTCCAGACTACGCCGTTGCAGTAGCCGAACGGTATGTGGAAGTACTTGTGCGTGTGCTCCTTTATCATCTTCTTGATTTTGTCCTTGCCGCCCTTCTTCTTCATCAGCGCCGCAATCGCGAGGATATCCATCTCCTCATCGGCTGACTCGGTCACGTACTCAGCGGAGTCCAGAAGGAACGCCAGCTCCTCCTTCGACATTGTTCCCTTTTCAATGCAAGCAGCGAGCTCGGTCTCAAGCTCCTCGCCCCCGAACCACCACATCGGCATATTCTTCAGGTGGAAAGTGGCATACCTGTCGACGTACACCCCATACGCCTCGGCTATCGCGGCGTTTGACGCCTTCTGCAGCTTTTCCCTTGGCAGTTTGCCCTCAAGCGCCTCAATGAGCGAGTCCTTCTGCCCCTCGCACCACTCTATCCTGCTGTCAAGCCACTTGGGATCGTCCAGTGCCCTCTTGACCAGCGACCTTCCCATCGCCTTGAAATCTTCCTCATTGTCAATCGCCGCTATCAGGTCGTCGCCTACCCAGGTCTCTACCGTAGCGTGGGCCCTCAAGCCGTACTCCCTCTTCATCTCTGCCGTTGCCGCGAACTGCATAGCGTAAAGCGCCGGAAATATGCCACCCATGGCGCTCTTGGGGCGTGCCCTGAATGAATGGAGCTTGCCGGACGGCTTGTTTGCAACGGTAATCTTTCCCACCTTGTTCACCACATAATTGTCTTTTTTTAAGCTTATACGCCTTTCCCAACTACCTTTTCAGCGGCGTCAGGCTACCCCGAGCCATTGACCGCATTGACGAGCTCCCCATAAATCTTATGTATCTTGTTCCTGACCCTCTCTATGAAGTCGACCTGCTCCGTGCGGAGCACCCAGTCCATCGATTGCGCCAAGTCGTCGAGATGTTCCCTGGTGTAGGCGCCTAGCATCGGCACCGTATTCTCCCTGCCCATGAGCCAGGCGAGCGACAGCTGCTGGATGTTCCTGCCCTCGTTGACGGCCATGTCGTCCAGCTTCCTCAGCTCCTTCCGTATGTCATTCTCCAGCCTCACTGACTCTATCGCGTTCTTCTCCGTGGCCAACTTGTCCAGCACCCGGCTTGCCTGCACGCTATCATGGGTAAGGAAGCCGTTTGCCAGTGGGCTGTAGGCTAGCAGCGTCATTCCGCTTCCCATGGCGGTCTTCACCGAGTCCTCGCTGCGCCACCCCATGAGGTTGTACCAGTTCTGGAGCGATACGGGCTCCCTGAAACCGTTCTCCTTGCATATCCTTATTCCCTCTATTATGTTGTTTGTCGTGTAGTTCGAGAAACCGTAATTCCTTATTGCCTTTTCCTCGATAAGTCTATTCATCACCGTGATTATATCCAGCATCGGCGTATTGCCATCGTGCGCATGTGTCTGGTACAGGTCTATCGTATCAACTCCAAGGAGCTTGCGGCTCTTCTCCACCTGTGCCACAATGCGCTTCCCCGAGGTGTTCACCTCGAATTCCGCCTGGTGGCGCTGCGTTATAGGGAGTCCGGTCATGGTTGCTATGACAATCTTATCCCTGGGGATCTTGTGCTCCTGTATGGCACGTCCCAAAAGCATCTCCGTGCCATAGTTATCCGAAGTCGCGAAAAAGTTTATACCCTTGTCATAGGCGGCCTTTACCAGCTCCATCGACTCCAATGGCTCGGACTTCGTGTTCGTCCTGTACATCCCGAAGGCCAGCTTTGATACCTCCAAGTCTGGACCGCCTATTCTCCTATCCTTAGTCGCTGCCATCAGACAACCCCCGATAGAATTAGGCTGCGTTAAGCTTAAATACGCCTATTCCCAAATACTATCCTACACCTGAGTGTGGGAAATAAGGCTTAGCCGTGAAGATATGCGAGCATTACTCCTGTGCGGCGGATTCGCCACAAGACTGGAACCCATAACCTACTTCATACCCAAGCCGCTGCTACCCATAGGCGTGGGCGGCAAGCCCATAGTGGAGTATATACTCGACGATCTCGTGAGCTCGGGGGTGACGGAGATAGTGCTGTCGACCAACGCCAAGTTCTCCAACGCGTTCGAGTACTGGACAAAGAACCAGCTCGACGGCAGCGAGGCAACGGTGCAGATGGTGGTAGAACACACCACCGGCAACCACGAGAAGTTCGGGGCCATAAAGGGTATAGAGTACGCCATAGAGCAGGCCAAGATTGACGAGGATCTCATAATCATAGCGGGGGACAACCTCTACGACTTCAGCGTCAAGGAGATACTCGACTACTTCGGCAAGCACAGACACCCCACCATAGGCCTTTACGACATGAAAGACCTTGAGGGCGCGAAGAGAATGGGCAACGCCGAGATAGTCGGCGACAAGGTGGTCTCATTCGTGGAGAAGCCCAAGCACCCAAAGTCCACGCTCATCGGGATAGCAATGTACCTAATCCCCAAGGAGATGCTTAACACTTTCAGCGAGTACCTTTCGGAGAAGAACAACCCAGACGGTATGGGCAACTTCATAGAGTGGCTGATAAAGAAGACAGAGGTCAAGGGCTTCGTGTTCCATGGCAACTGGCACGACATCGGAACCCTTGAGACCTACAAGAAGGTATTCGACGAATACGGGAAGAAGTGAGATGATAATAACGTGCCTACTATAAATATCGAATTCGATGACAAAAAGGTAAGCGACAAGGAGATAACTGCTCTTTCTAATGCAACTAAGAAGATTGTCCATAAGCTAACAAAAATAGACGACGTCTTTGTGTACGCCAATAGCGCAAGGATAAAGGTTGGGGTCGCACCAATAGAAGTATACGTTAGAATAACTTCAAGCAAGATAAAAAATGTGGACAAGTTGCTTAATGGCATAAAAAAAGAATTAAGCGCCTGGAAGGAAGAAAGCGGTTTCAAGCACAAGATTAACCTGACGCTCTGGCCGGTTGATTGGAAGTTTGAAATTGGGATTTGACGCTATACTCCATCCTTAGCCCTCTTTATCTTCATTGACTCCATAGTCATTATCGTATGATGTCTGAAGAAATCGGAGAGCCTAAAATCAACTTCATTCTTGTTGGTCTCCCTGCCCTTGAACGACATATTGAATGTAACGATGTTCTTGTCTGTGATTATAACTGGTGATATGTTCATGTCAGTCCAGACTTTCCTTAGTTTGTCACCCAATATGTGATCCATCCCGCAGTCGGCATGGTTCTCCTTGTAGCAGCTACCGTGGTTTCCCATCTTTATCGTGATCTGCATGGGTCTAAACTCCCTTCTTATCAGATGCTTAGGAGGCTCAGCAACCTTTGCTCCCCTTTCAGTCTCTGCACTGATAGTTACCATGCATCACACCCACTAAGGCTAGTGATTATCAGCTTAAAAACAGTTGTAAGGCTTTCGCAATTGACGTGGATCTCAATCCTTCCTGCTCTCCAGCTTCTTCTTTACGTGCTTGAGCCCTGAGAACATATCCCTGTCTATCTCCTCCAGCCTCATCGCGATGTACTTCTTTCTCTTGTTGAGGTTCGGAACCACTATGTACTCCAGGGCGTTGACCCTCCTCTTGACCTTGTCGATCTCGATGACCAGCCTCTTTATACCCTGTTCTCTCTTCGCCACGTCCACCACCGTGTTGAGCACGTCGTTGAAAGACTCCGCAACGTCATCGATTGCAGTGCTTGTCGAGAGCAATCCGTAACCCCTCTCCAAGATGCCAATCTCCTCCTTGCTCCTCTCAATCTCCGGTATCTTGACTCCCATGATGTTCTTCTGTGCTATGACTACCGGGTTCGGCTCCTTAGCGTAGTTTGCCACCTGCTCCAGCTCGAAGTCTCCCGCGTAAGCCGAGGCCACCGCCAGGTTCTTGTACGCCCTCTGCAGCATCTCGTTGAGGTAGTTCCTGTCGTTCGTCGACTCCTTGAGCAGCTTCAGGAACTCCATCACAAGGACCTCCCTCTTCCTCTTGAGCAGGGAGTACCCTCTCTGTGCGATCTTCACGCTCTTCCTGGTGTTGATCAGGTTTATCCTTGTTGGGCTGACTGCCGTGGTATCACTTCACTTCTTGCTCTTGCCGTAGTACTTGCCTATGTAATCGGTCTTTATCCTAGTGAGGTCGTTCTGGTCGAAGTCTGAGAGCAGGTCCCAACCTATCTCCAAGGTCCTCTCTATGCTCCTGTCCTCGTACCTTCCCTGCTGTATGAACTTCTTCTCGAAGTTGTCACCGAACTTGAGGTACTTCTTCTCTATGTCGCTCAGAGCCTCTATTCCGACTATGGAGCTGAGGCTCTTTGCCTCCTTCGCCTTAGCGTAGAAGCCGTAGAGCTGGTCCGCCACTCCCCTGTGGTCCTCCCTTGTCTTGCCGTTGCCTATTCCGTTGTTCATAAGCCTCGAGAGCGAGCCAAGCGGGTCGACCGACGGGTAGATGGCCTTGTTCGCCAGCTCCCTGTTGAGGTATATCTGTCCCTCAGTAATGTAACCTGTCAGGTCCGGTATCGGGTGCGTCACGTCGTCGCTCGGCATCGTCAGGATATCGAGCTGGGTTATGCTTCCCTTCTTGCCCACGACTATTCCCGCCCTCTCGTAAAGGCTGGCAAGGTCCGTGTACATGTAACCCGGATATCCTCTCCTTCCCGGAACCTCCTCCCTCGCGCTTGCAAGCTCCCTCAGTGCCTCGCAGTAGTTGGTCATGTCGGTCATTATGACCAGAACGTGCATGTCCCTCTCGTACGCGAGGTACTCCGCTGTCGTGAGCGCAAGCCTCGGGGTGAGAATCCTTTCTATGCTCGGGTCGTCTGCCATGTTGATAAATGCGACAGTCCTCTTGAGCGCGCCAGTCTTCTCGAAGTCCCTTATGAAGAACTCTGCGTCGTCGTGCGTTATCCCGATTCCCGCGAATACCACTGCGAAGTCCTCAGTGCTGTTCTTCACCTTCGCCTGCCTCGTTATCTGCGCCGCCAACTCGTTGTGCGTCAGTCCCGAGCCTGAGAATATCGGGAGCTTCTGTCCCCTTACCAACGTAATCAGGCCGTCAATCGTTGAGATTCCCGTCTCTATGAAGTCCTTCGGCATAGACCTTGATACCGGGTTGAGCGGCTCGCCGTTTATGTCCACCTTCTCCTTTGCGGTTATCCCTGCCTTGATGTCTATCGGCCTTCCCTGCCCGTCAAACACCCTCCCCAACATCTCGTCTGACACGCCTATCCTGAAAGTGTCTCCCAGGAAGCTGACAGATGTGTCGCTCAGGTTTATTCCGCTCGTCTGTCCGAATATCTGCACCACAGCGAACTGGTTCGTGGTCTCGAGCACCTGCCCCAGCTTCGTCTCGCCGTTGGGCAGGTTTATCCTCACCACCTCGTTGTACGCAGCGTCCCTTACCTTGTCAACTACCAGCAGCGGGCCGGCAACGCTCTTGATTGTCTTGTATTCCTTCTCGAATTTCATGTTCACAATATCACCTATCCCTTATCCCTTCATGAGCTCGGCGAACTCCTTGTCCATCTCGCCCCTTATGGAGTCTATCTCCTTCTTCGCGTTCTCCTCCTTCTGCTCCTTCATCCTGGCTATCCTTGCCCTGGCCTTCACCGCTACGACCTTGTCTATGGTTACCTGCGCGTCAAGCGCCCTTGCGGCCATGTCCCTGAAGTGAAGTATCGCGTCAAGCATCATCTCCTGCTTCTTGAGGCTGGTGGACGCGTCTATCTCGTCGAACGCGTTCTGCCTGAGGAAGTCTTCCCTTATCATCCTTCCTATCTCAAGCGTGAGCCTCTCGGTCTCCGGAAGCGCGTCTGCACCCACAAGCTGGACTATGTCCTTCAGCTCCGCCTCCCTCTGGAGTATCTGCATCGCTTCATCTCTCTGCTTGGCGAAGCTCTCTCCCATGTTGGTCTGGTACCACTTGCCGAGCTGTGGTATGTACAGCGAATAGCTCTGCAGCCAGTTTATCGAGGGGAAGTGCCTTGAGTTAGCTAGCGACGCGTCAAGCGCCCAGAATGTCTTCACGACTCTCAACGTTCCCTGTGAGACAGGTTCCGATATGTCTCCTCCCGGCGGCGAGACCGCGCCTACAAGCGTAACCGATCCGACGTTGCCGCTCAGCGCGTTGACTCTTCCCGCACGCTCGTAGAACTCTGCGAGCCTCTTTGCCAGATAAGCGGGGTATCCTTCTTCTCCCGGCATCTCTTCCAGCCTTGTGGATATCTCCCTCATGGCCTCGGCCCACCTCGATGTGGAGTCTGCCATGAGCGCGACATCGTATCCCATGTCCCTGAAGTATTCCGCAATCGTTATTCCCGTGTATATGCTGGCCTCTCTTGCTGCAACCGGCATGTTGCTCGTGTTCGCTATCAGGACTGTTCGTTCCATAAGCGGCCTGCCCGTCTGCGGATCCTTGAGCTCAGGGAACTCGCTGAGCACCTCAGTCATCTCGTTTCCCCTCTCTCCGCATCCTACGTAAATCACGATGTT
This sequence comes from Candidatus Acidiferrales bacterium, assembly GCA_035534575.1. Lineage (GTDB taxonomy): Archaea > Micrarchaeota > Micrarchaeia > Micrarchaeales > Micrarchaeaceae > JAGWFU01. The sequence continues at coordinate 45,696 of DATLRT010000018.1, read as the reverse complement.
GCTGTCCGAGTACTTGGCAAGGCTATGCTGTGTGACAGTCTTTCCCGACCCGAACGGCCCCGGAATTGCCGCAGCACCTCCCTTTGCCACAGGGAAGAACATGTCGATGACCCTCGTTCCTGTGACCAGCGGCGAGTCCGATGGCATCCTGCTCTTGTACCGTGCAGGGCTCCTGACTCCTCTCTTCTGGAGCATAGTCACCTTCTCGACCTTCTTTCCCGTGCTGACCGTCGCGATAGTCTCCTCAACCGTGAAGCTTCCACTCTTAATCGTCTCTATCTTGCCTTCGATTCCGGCCGGCACCATTATGTAGTGCTTTATCAGCGGCGTCTCGTCAACGTGGCCGAGTATGGTTCCCTCGCTCACGTGGCTTCCCTTCTTGATCGCCTTGTCGGGGAAGAACTTCCACTTCTTGCTCCTGTCGACCGAGGCCACGTTTATTCCCCTCTTGATGTACACTCCGCTCTTCTGCCTTATCACGTCAAGCGGTCTCTGCACTCCGTCGTAAATCTTGGTGAGTATGCCAGGCCCCAGCTCCACGGACAGCGGCAGGCTTGTGGTCTCTACCGGCTCTCCAGGCCTCATTCCGCTCGTGTCCTCGTAGACCTGTATGATTGCCGACGACTCCTTGAGCTGTATTATCTCTCCGATGAGCCCCAGCGTTCCAACCTTCACAACATCGTACATGTTGCTTCCCTTCATGTCATCCGCTATGACCAAGGGTCCTGAAATTTTTACTATAATTCCCATGATATCATCTCTTTGCTATGTCTATTCCTATGGCCCTGATTATGAGCCTCCTAAGCGTGTCAGATTCCAGGTCCTGCTGGTTGTACGATGGTATTCCTATGAAGAGGGGTGATATGCTGGTGTCCATAATCGCGAGCAGCTTCCTGTCCTTCACCATCTTCATGTTGCGCTCGTTCATTATCACCATCCCTATGTCACCCTTCGCGATGACGTCCCTCACCGCTGCCTCCACATCATCAGTGGTCTGTGCGTTGTAGATGTGCTTTATGCCGCTGACTCCAAGCCCCATGCTCAGCATCTGGTCCCCTATGACCGCGAGCTTGAACTCCTTTGCAGCTACATTGCCCATCTTATCATCTCGTTTATCTCGCTCTCCTCGAGCCCGTACATCTTTCCCTTTATTATTACCCTGAGCGCGAATATCTCAATCTCCTTCAGGTAGAAGTATGCGACTATCGTCCCGAAAGAGAGGACGCTGTGCTTCAGCGTGGATATTACCTTCTCGAATATCCTGTTCCTCATCGATATCTCGAATATGAGCATCTGCTTGTACTTGTTGGCCTCGTATGAGGTGAGCGCGTCCTTCAGGTCGAAGCTCTTCACGCTCGCGACAAGGTCCCTCATGTCCTTCGCGCCGTCGAAGTTGGATATCAGCGTGTCAACGTTGGTTATCCCGTTCGGTATCAGCAGGTCCCTAACCTCCGAGCCCTTGATGTTGTACTTCTTGGCTCTCAGCAGCGTGCGCACGTTCCTCATCTCTATGTCGAGCTTCACGACCATCGCGGACTCGTAGCTCAGCTTGCTCAGCCGGTATATCGCCTCCCCGAGCAGGCTGAAGAAGGTCTTGTCTATCTCGGCGTTGACGAGCGTTATGTTTCCCGTCTTCCTGTAGGTGTCGAGCGCTATGTCGAGTATCTGTCTGTACGGCGTGCTGAGCACCAGCTTGCCCACCGCGTACTCGATGTTGGCCTCCCCCATTGCCTCCTTTATCACCCTCGCGCTCACGTTCTCGCTGCTGACTATGTACTTCGATATGCTCTCGAAGCTCTTTCCGTTCGCCTTTGCGCTCAGCACGAGCTTGATGTTGTAAAGGTCCCACTTGCTCACTATCCTTATGATTATGTCCCTCTGCTCCTTCGGCGTGATCGCGATGACCTTCTCCGCTGTCTTGGCCAGGCTCCTCCTGAGCGCGAAGTCCAGCAGCTCCTCCCTCTCGTTGATGTCGCCGAACTCCTCTATGTAGGGCTTGTAGTCCGTCTGCAGTAGCTTCGCGAGTATTACCTTGATGTCGTCGGTCTTGTAGATGTCCCTGAGGAACTCCTTGGTGAGCATCTTGGACTCCATAGCCTTTACCCTGGCGTTGGAGTACCCATAGAGCCTTGCAGCACCATAACCGACTAGCGTCATATACTCACTTCTTCCTCTTCTTCACTGCCTTCTTCTTCGGCGCCGCTGATTTTTTCGCCTTCTTCGCGGCAGGCGCCTTTGCCCTCTTTCCCTTCACTGCCTTTGCAGCCTTCTTCGCAGAGCCGGAGAACAGCCTGGAGTTTATCTCGTTCCTTATCTCCTCCTGCTTTGACTCGATCAGCTTGTCAAGAGTTGCGTCGATGCTCATGCTCCTGTCCCTTGAGTAGACCATAAGCCCGCCCTCCATATCCCTGGCCTCCACCTTTGCGGATGTCTTGCCGAGGAGCGGCACGTCCTTCTTCGACGTTGCGACTATGAAATCATCGCCGCCCGCCATCTGCCTTCCCGCCTTCATGGCGTCCTTGAACAGCTTCTCGTAAGCGGGGCTAGCCCTCGCCTTCTTGGCAAGCTCCCTCCTCATCGAGCGCATCTCGGCCTCAAGCGCCTCCTCCATCGCCGACAGGACCGCGCTCTTCCTACCGAGCTCAATGCTCGAGGCGTACTCCCTGTTGAGGAGCTCCAGCTCCGCCTTCATGCTTCTCTGGCTCTCGTCTATTATCGCGCTTACCTTGGCCTTGGCGTCGGAGAGCACCAGCTCGCACTCCTTCCTGCTCTCCTCGTGTATGCGCCTGGCCTCCTTCCTTGCGTTCTCCTCTATGTCGCGCTTTATATCTTCCAAAGGCATGATCCTTACCCTTGGTCAGACGATTCCGGCGCTCAGCATTATCAGTATAGCCACGACGAAGCCGAATATCAGCAGCGTCTCAGGCAGCACAAGGAACAGCAGGGCCATTCCCAGCTGCTCCGGCTTCTCGGCTATCAGGCCTATGCCCGCGCTTCCGATGCCCGACTGGGCTATACCCGTTCCAACAGCGCCTCCTAGTATCGCTACTCCGGCTCCAATGCTTGCAATTGCAGTCTCAAGTCCTATTGCCATTTTTATCACGTTGTATCTTAGTCTTTAGTGTAACGCCTCCTGAAGTAATACGGCCTGAACCTTATGCCGTTGCCCGTGTAAAACTTGGAGAAAAACTCCACGAAGTTGAGCCTTATGCTCTGTATTATGCCCTCGAATATGCCAAGCAGCATGTTGAGGAGGTGCAATATGATGAAAATTACCAAGAAAGCTATAAATACCAGTATCCCGTGCGCCATCGTCGGCGTGAATGCGTTGTCTATCAGGTAGGCGATTATCACGCTGGCAAGCCCGAAGCCCAGTATCCTGGTGTAGCTGAGCGGGTGGGTTATCAGGTTGGTGAGCTCGCTGGCCTCTATGCCGCTCAGCGCACCGGTCGTCACGAATGTGATGATGCTCACTATCGCGGCCGCGGTCGAGAGCGTGTTGCCGAACGCGTGGAAGAGCAGGCCGCCTATCGCCACAACTCCCGAAAGTATGGCTATTATGGCGGTTATCTTGCTGATTGCAAGCTTGGTCTCGTGGTGCCTCATCTTGTTGATGAAGCTGAACATCTGTCCGAGCACCACCTGGGCGATGCCTATGAACGCGGTTATCAGTATTATGTTGACCGTGTCCTTGGTCCAGTCGAATATCTTGAGCGCGTTGAGGAACGGTATCGAGAACCCGAGGTACTGGTTCGAGATCACGCCGAAGAATATTATCGATATCGAGGATATCTGCCATATCTTGGCCACGTTGTGCATCAGCCCGTCAGGGTCGGTCTTCCTCGCTATCAGCATAGCTATGAGCAGCGATATCAGCCCGTAGCCTACGTCGCTGACCATCATTCCGTAGAATATTATGAACGATACGATGAATATCCAGGTGGGGTCTATCTCGTCGCTCCTTGGCACGGAGTAGAAGTTGAGTATGAATCCGAACGGGCTGAGGATCTTCGGCCTCTCCGTGTACGTGGGCGCGAGCTCCTTGGTCTTTATCTCGTCGAACTGGTACATGTTCTCGGTGCACTTCGCCACCGCCGCCTTGATCTCGCCCAGCTTCTTCTTCGGTATCCATCCGTCCACCACGAAGACGCGCTGCGTCCTCTTGAACTTGGAGCTGATGCTGGCCCTCTCGAACTCTATCTCCAGCATCTCCGTCAGGGCTGCGACCTCAAAGTAGTTGTTCGCGCTGACCTCGGCTATCTTGGCGTCGATGCCCTTCATAGTGGCCCTTATCTCCTCCTTCTCCTTGTCGAGCCTGGCCCTCATCTCCGACGGCGTTGAGTCGAGCTTGCCTCCCGCGAGGTTTATCTCTATGTGCTTGACCGCCTTCACCGCGGCTTCGATCACCTGCGACCTCTGCTTCGGATAGGCGATGAAGAAGAGCCACTCCTTGTCCTTGAGCTCTTTTGCTATCAATTCGTATCTGACCTTCGTGTCCTTGAGCAGCCCCTTGAACCTCTTTGAATACTTCCTCTCTATCTTTATTGCCTTGAAATCGAGCACGCCGCTGTGCAGCTTTCCGAAGTCAATCCCGGTGCCGCTGAACATCTCCGCTATCTCGAGCGTGTCGTCTATGTTCCTTATCCTGTCGCTAAGGCTCTTCTTCTGTCCCGACAGAGTGAACGCCTCGTTGGCCGCGTTGAAGCCCTCGCACCTCTTTAGCAGCTCCTCCACGTCGAGGTGCTTGAGCTGCCTCGCCTCCTTAGTCTTTGGTGCCTTCAGCACCGAGAGAACGCTGTTGAACTTCACGAGCATGTCTGAAATCCTTGGCAGCAGCTCGGATGTGCTGTCGTCGTTTATCTCCAGGGAGCCCTTGCTGATGTCTATGGTTCCCAGCATTTGCAGCTCCTTCACCACTGAGTACTTCTTCGACTCGAGGGAAAGTATCCTTATCTTCTGCATCGGTTCCGTGTGGAGCATAAGTTCAAGCACCTAAGATTAAGTCGACCAGCTCCTTCACCGCCCTGCCCCTCTCGACCTGGTTGAGCCTCTTGGTCTTGTAGGATTTGGCGTCTTTGCCCGCGGCCTCGAGCGCATCCTTCTTCCTCCTGTCGAGTTGGGCCAGCTCCTTGGTTATGGCGTCAGCCTTCTGCTGCTTCGCCCTGGCCTCGGCCTCCTGGACCATCGCTGCCGCCTGCGTCTTGGCATCAATCAGGGCGCCCTCCCTGTCCTTGGTGGCCTTTTCGAGCGTCTTAGCTGCCCTGCTCTCTGCATCCTGAACCTCCGTTATCGGCTTGAAGCTTCCATCCATTTGCTCACTTCCTATCGAATAGCGTTGTAACTTACTAACAACCAGTCAGGTAATAGATGGAAGAGAATATTTAAAAGGGTTCGACTTGCCTTTGTGGCTGTGCAGGGGATCAGGCCAGGTGGCCCTCCCTTTCCTTTGTGCCGCACCTTATGCACCTGTACATTGTGGTGGTGCCCTCGTCCCCGCCCGTCATCTCGTGGAACACTATCGTGGACTTGTTGAATCCGCACTTGCTGCAGACGTGTTCAACCCAGTCCAGGTACTCCTTCTTGTCACCGCAGTTCCTGCACTCGAGGTAGACCTTGCCATCCTCTTCCTTTGGAGATAGGATGACCTGGCACTTATTGCAAAAGAAAAAATTCTTCATGAACGTCACATATGCTTTTGCAGCAAAGAGAATTAAGCGTTAACCATGCCCCTGCGCAACTTCAGTTCCTCTTTTACCTCCTCTATTGCAGCCGCCGCTCCAGGCAGCACCGTCTTCAGATTCGCAAGCAGGTGACCCAAAGAGGTCCTGGCATTTATATTGCCTGTGTCGCAGTTGCACTTTTTGGCGACCAGCCTCTTGAATCTCCTTATGCTCTCGGGATCCATGTCATCAATGAGGTATACTGTGTGGGGGTTGCCATTGAGCAACTCGTTAAAGCTGCTGGTTCTTTTCCCGCTGAGTCCACGGTCGAAATCGAACTTTCTTACTCCCAAGTCCATAAAATACCTGTTTACGTAGCCCCTAATCTCCCCTACGTCATATCCTGTGGACTTTCCCAGTCTTTCGTATGTGATTGGGCCCTTTTCTACTACCTTGGCCCTGAGTGTTTCCATCACTGCGGCAATCTCCTCTTTGCTTCTGCGCTTAAATGCTGGCACCCCGGCCGACTTGCGCCCCCCACCGATTTCTGTCTTCATTCTTCCAGGCGTGTTGGCATCCACCAGCCCGAAGCTGACAAGCCCCGTCCTAAGGTTGTTCACCTGCCCCCTAGAGATATGTAGCATCTGAGAGATTACCTTTGAGTCGCTTGAGTGTATCAACGTCTTGTAATCCTCTGGGCTTATCGCCCTCTTGAGCTGCGAGACCTTGTTTTGCAGAACCGCGTCGCTGGGCTGCTGCATGCCCCTCTCGTCCCTCTCCCTTGCGATGACCTTGGCTATGTCCTCCCGGCTCATGGCCCTGAGCATCTTCAGCCTCTGGCTGAGGCTATCATCTGTCGTTGGTTCCCTCTCTCTAGCTGGTTTCCTGTTGTCCATGCACTATCTCACGTACTCTGTTGCTGTGGAAACTTCCTCTGAATCCAAGCTACCCGGTCAAAATCAGTCGCCCCAGCGCAGCTGGCCGTCGGCTTTCTCCTCAGCGTGCGCTTCAATCTACTGTAAGTCGACTCTCCCGTGCGGCCCTGGTAAGGGATATCCGCATCCATGGTCTGGTTACGCATAGTTATCCAATACTGCTTTCTGGTTTTCCTTATATTTAAGCATTGAGTGCCCAGACGCCCGATATTCGTCTATCCACCGCACCCCTCGGAAGCCTTAAATACCATACGAGCTCACATAACTGAAGGCGACGAATGTGGATACGTCAGTTGCATTGACAAACGGCAAAATACCGTTAAGGACACACGAAAAGGAGCTGCCCCTGGGCCTGCTAAGGACCCCTGCGGAGATGCTCGACCACTTCAAGTCATGGACCTCGTTGAACGGCACCCAGAGGAAGGCTGCAATCGAGTCTTATTTCAAGGAGCGCAACCAGGTCTATCTCTCGAAGATACTGGTGGAAAACACCGGGCAGAAGAGCGGCATGACGGATGCCGAGCTGGACAAGACCCGCTACTGCATAGACGACAGGGAGCTTGCCAAGGCGATGCACTCCGAGCTCGCCAACAAGGGGTTCGTGGAGATATACAAGCCTCCCTCCCCCTTCATCAGCGTGATGCCTGACGGGCTGAAGCCGAAGCTCAACATACTCAGCATGGTTCCGCAGTCAAGCTTCCCCTCCCTGCTCATATTTCCGATGTTGGGGAGGATGGAAATCGGCAAGCACTACGTATACAACTATCTCAGGGAGACCGAGCTGGTGGAGTACCTGATGGCCAAGGCGGAGTCCACTTACCCCGACGCCTACGCCGCCATAAAGGGCGATTTCAGGAATGTGCAGTCGCTTCACGGCATTCCGGAGTTCCTCAAGTCACTCTGGAAGCCCGCCCAAACAAAGCAATAAAAGCCTTGATTTGCATCTATAACAGATTCGATGCCTGCCCCTTCCGAGAGCTACCACGTTGACGCATACAAGGTGGAGGGCAAGATAGACTACGACCAGTTCGCCAAGCAGTACGGATTGAAGCCGATTGATGAGGAATTGAGGAAGAGGCTGGAGAAGTACACCGGCCCCATGCATTTCCTCCTGAGGAGGAACATCATCTTCGCGCACAGGGAGCTCGACTGGATACTCAGCGAGTACGAGAAGGGCAATCCTTTCTACCTGTACACGGGAAGGGGGACCAGCAAGGGGATGCACCTCGGCCACCTGATGCCGTTCATGTTCGCCAAGTGGCTGCAGGACAGGTTCGGCGTGGAGATATACATACAGATACCGGACGAGGAAAAGTACCTGGCCAAAAAGGACAGCGACATGACCATGGAGGAGATACACAACATGGCAATCGACAACGTGCTCGACATCATAGCGCTGGGATTCAAGCCCACTAAGACGAAGATATTCTTCGACACTAACTACGCCAACACCATGTACAAGAACGCGGTGAAAGTGGCGAAGCACATAACGTTTTCGACCGTGAAGGACGCATTCGGCTTCACCAACGAGTCCAACATCGGGCTCATCTTCTACACCGCCATGCAGGCCGTTCCGGCATTCCTCAAGTCGGTTGAGGTGGGACACAACGTTCCCTGCTTGATTCCGCTCGCGATAGACCAGGACGTCCACTTCAGGGTGGCGAGGGACGTGCTGGGCAAGCTCGGCTACTACAAGCCCGCGATAATATACACCAAGTTCCTGCCCGGGCTCGACGGCACATCCAAGATGTCATCAAGCGAGGCCAACAACACGATATACCTTGACGATACTCCCGAGGCGGTGATGAAGAAGATCAACAGGGCGCTCACCGGCCAGCAGGCCACCGCGGAGCTGCAGAAGAAATTCGGAGGGGACCCGGACAAGTGCATGGTCTGCCAGTACTACAGGTACTTCTTCGAGCCGAACGACAAGAAGCTGGAGGCGATATTCAAGGCAGAGCGCAACGGCACTATGCTTGCGGGGGAGCACAAGCAGGCTCTCGCGGCGACGATAAACAAGTTCCTGAGGGACCACCAGAGAAGGAAGGAGAGGGCGAGGGAGAAGCTGAGCAAGTTCATAGTGAGCGATTGAGGTTTGGGTGAGAAGATGAAGGCAAAGATGCAAATTTTGAGCTACAATCCAAAGGTGCTGGACTCCGTCTCCGAAAAGGTGGTGAAAACTGCACCTGAACTTAATCTGGAGATCATAAACGGGCCGAAGCGAGTTAGGTTCGATCCATCCAGGGAACATATCAAGCTTTACGGCACCGACATCAAGGCCATCCGCATGAGAGTCATAAAGTTCGAGGGCGAGCGGGCTGACATCGGGAAGATCCTGAGGATTGACTTTGCAGCCGAGCTAAGGATGAAGGGCGGGATTTACATAAGGCTGCTTCCTACACGCTAAGGCAACAAGCTACAAAAGCCCAAGGAATGAAATCATGGCCTCAAAACTCTCCAGCGCGCAGAAGATGGAGGCGGCCAAGACATCATCGGAGGTTGAGGAGCTCGCGCTTACCACGGCAAAGCGCGGCGCGATATACGTGATCGGCGACGTGCTCACATCTCTGCTTACCCTTCTCATGCTGATCATACTTGCAAGCATGCTGATGCCCTCCGACTTCGGGCTTTACAGCATAGTCATCGCCTTCTCAACCCTGCTGGGCATAGGCAGCAACTTCGGCGTCGGCACGGCGCTGAGGAAGATGCTACCCGAGCTAAAGGGCGCGGGAAAGATACGCACCATGCTTAGCAGCGGATACCTAATCTCGCTCTCGATAGGGCTGATAATCGCGATTCTGGGTATTCTGTTCAGCGGCTACCTTGCGGTCAACGTATATCACAACGCCGCGCTCACGCTGCCGCTGCAGCTCGGCTCTGCGGCGGAGCTGTTCGCCGTGCTGTACAATCTCTCGCTCGCCGCGCTGGTTGGCGTTGGTCTGGTGAAGGAGGCGGCGATAAGCAACACGATATACTCGTTCTTCAGCCTCGTTTTCTCGGTGGGTCTGGTCCTGCTGGGCTTCGGCATAATGGGCGCCATACTCGGATACCTGCTCGGCATGCTCGCGGGAGGGCTGGTTGGTGTGGCTTATCTGGTGTTCAAGGGCGGGTACGGCATCGCAAGGCCCAACATGGCCGACTCGAAGAAGCTCACCTCGTTCTCCATGCCCGTGGTTGCGTCGCACGTCGCCATGAACGGCGCCACCAACTTCGCAGTGCTCTTCTTGGGAATTTTTGTGGCGGCATCAATAGTAGGCAACTACGGCGCCGCTTACAAGCTGGCTCGGTTTGTCGAGCTCACCATCACAGACATAGCGCTCATACTGCTCCCCGCGTTCTCAAGGGCGCTCACGAAGCAGTCAACCGCCAAGAAGATAGGCGCGATATACAACAACAGCCTCTACTACACCGGCCTGTTGCTCTTCCCTGTGCTGGCATACGCGATATCGGTATCAAAGCCGCTCATCAACCTGCTCTTCCCCGCGTACGGCCTAGCACCAATCTACTTTGCAATAATGATAGCGGGCATGGGCGTCGGGCTGATAGGCACTTACGCAGGCACGCTCATACTCGGCTTCGGCAACAGCAAGAAGTTCATGCTTTACCAGGTCAGCGCGGTGGTAATACAGCTAATACTGCTGGTCGTGCTAACGCCGATGTTCAAGGGAGCGGGAGTCGTACTGTCACTGTTCGTCATAACCCCGATAGTGCTTGACATAATTTACATAAGGGCGCTTCAGAGCCAGTTCAGCCTGTCGCACAAGTACAGGAATCTGGTACTGGTGTCGCTCGCATCCCTTGCGTTGCTTGGCGTGCTATACGGGATATCATTCGCCCTAGCCCAAAGCAGGCTCGCTCTGGTTGTCAACATAGCCGTGGCGCTTGTGCTCTATCCAGCGCTGCTGGCGCTCTTCGGTGCGGCAACCAGGAAGAACCTTGAGTTCATATCAAAGATAGGGAAGAGGCTCTCGTTCCTTGGCCCTCCGCTTGACGGCTTCATAAGGTACAGCGGCATATTCATAAAAAGATAAATACTGGTAAGTACAAAGCTCATATGCGCCTGAGTAGCTCAGTGGTAGAGCGACTGACTTGTAATCAGTAGGTCGGGGGTTCAATTCCCTCTTCAGGCTTTTACGGCCATCCTAGGGCATATTGGCTAATTAATCCTACCCGATGTCAATCTTTAATATCGCCTTCAACACTCCCCTACCCCTTCTGCTTATCTGATAGAAGTTCACATACCCTTCACCCACCTTTGTATGTGAAATGTCCACCAACCCGTAATCCTGCAATTTTGTTAGCTTTTGTGACAATGTGCGCTTGTTTCTGACGTAAGCCATAAGATCCGTATAACGTTTTGGCCCCTCATTCAGTACCTTCAGTATATCCAAAAAGTACGGCTTGAGTATGTCAATCCTGTCCTTTTTCATGGTAGAATCTACGAAATACCATATATTTTAGTTTACTAAAAATATACTATGTATATAAAAATATACCTTTCAATTAATACTCGTATCCAAATGGGGCCCCTAATCCAAGGTACAAATGAGGCATTTCGGAATCTAAATGTTGAAGCAAAAAGGGAGCAAACTTATCCGATGGATGATAAAATAAAAAGAATACTCTTGACAGGAAGTACAGGTTTCATAGGCTCCGAGCTAGTCCCAAAACTCATAGCGCTCGGATACGAAGTGCATTTACTAGAACGATATGTGACAAGCCGCTATACTCTTGACAATAATAACGCAATCAAGCACTATGGAAACTTAACTGATTATCCCTCCCTAAAAAATATAGTTAGGCAAGTCCAACCAGAATTTTGCATACATCTAGGTGCAATAAGCGCAGTTTCGTTCAGCTACGACCATTTTCTTGAGGTTAGCGAGGTGGATTATTTAGGGACTATAAACTTGGCTGAAGCATGCTATAGGGAAGTTCCGAGCTTCAAGCAATTTATATTTGCGGGAAGCAGCGAGGAATTCGGAATGACTCTCCAAAACAACAGGGATAAACTAAACGAAGACTCGAAATTGGAACCTAACAGCCCTTATGCAATAGCAAAAGTGTCGTCAGAGCTGTATCTAAAATACATGTGGATGGCCTATAATTTTCCCTATACTGTGCTAAGACCATTCAATTCATACGGGCGAAAATCTAATAACCATTTTTTCATAGAACGCACCATAACCCAGATGCTTGCTGGGGGTAAAGTGTCCCTCGGTGACCCTAGCACTACCAGAAATTGGTTATATGTTGATGACCACGTCAATGGATACCTTAAGGCACTTGATAATCCAAAGGCGATAGCCCAAACTATACAACTTTGTAGTGATGATAACTGCACCACCCAAGAAACAGCCATGCTCATTGCAGAACTAACGGGCTTCAAGGGAACGATAAACTGGAACTCAACCCCAAAAAGGCCCCTTGATGCAAAATACCTTATAGGAGACAATAGTAAAGCCAAGACCCTTTTGGATTGGGCTCCTACCGTATCTTTGAGGGACGGGCTAATCCGGTTAATCTCCTATTATAACGATAAACGGGTCGCTATTTCTCTTAGCTGATAGAAATCCTGTATTTTATCCAAAGTCAACATGCGCGAGGTTATGGGTTGGGCAACAATATCCTACATATGTTGAAGAATCATCTACACAACATAAAACTAACCATTGGATTTTTAAATGAGGTTGCAGACAAAGGAAGCTATGATGCGTTAGCAGAGTACCTTGCCTACATGTGCAGCCCCTATTTTATATTAGACTATGTCAAAAACGGGTTATTCTCTCGTGATCTTCGTTCAAGTATTAAAATACAAAACAAGTTTGGCAAATTTGAAGTAGGCAGAAATTGGTGGGGCGTCTATATGGTATCCGAACAAGTAGAGCCGGAGTCAGAGCCATTTTTTAATCTGAGAAAAGGGGCAGTATTCGTCGATGCCGGTTCCAATGTGGGCAAATACTCCATAAACATGGCGCTAAAAGGGAATAAGACTATTGCATTTGAACCCAATCCAGACATTTTTAAGTTGTTCAAATGCAATATCATCAAGAACGGATGTGTCAAAAAGATAAATGCGCATGAACTCGCACTATCCTCTAAAAACGGCAGATCTGTATTATACCTCAATAAGGTTCATGTCGGTCACTCATCAATGGATGAAAAAACTGAAACACCTGTTACGATAAGAACAGCCACGTTAGACTCATTTAACCTTGCACCGGACTTGATAAAAATAGATGTGGAAGGGCATGAATACGAAGTACTTCAAGGTGCACACAGAACTATCGCTAAATATCATCCGCGAATAATCCTAGAAATCCTAGATACAAACTCCCAATCAGCTTCACGTATCGATGATTTTTTATGCAAGATGGGCTACAAATGCATCGCATCAAATCTTGACGGGCTGAACTATGTATATGATTACGGCAACCCATAAAAATGGGTTATTAGGCTGATTCCAATGTATGGCAGAGTGTCGGATATAAAAGATTAGCTACCCAAGATGGTGTACGTGCCCAACAATGTAGGACTATTCCGATTCTCGCTCGTCATCTCTGCGGTCGCCGCAGCGGCGGCACACATCTTCTCCAGCCCTAGCGGCAGCGCGCTTGGCCAATACTGGTTCAACGTCGAGGTTATCGTGTACGCCGTGCTCGCAGTTACCTTCATGCTGGGCCTGAAGAGGTGGTACATACTTGCAGTCGCCTTCTCGGCTTTCAACTTGGCGCTGTTCCTGCTTGCCGGAGTCATAGCCATTCCCGGCGTGACTACAGCGCCTCTCGCCGCGAACCTTAACTTCTCCGGCTACGATATCAGCAGGCTTGCCTCCGTTGCGACCTACATCTACATAATCCTTGCAGGGCTGGTCCTGATGCTGTACGACAAGGGCTCGAAACTGGAGAAGCTATACTGATGCAAGACCAGCTTGAAAATCCTTTTAAATGATGGTATCAATATATTGGCATGTTCAACGGCCAGTTTGCGGCCTTGGTCGCAACCGTATCTACCTGCATTTTGGCGCTGGGTCTTGCCGTTCTGATGACCAGGGGCTACATGCGCAAGAGAGACAGGAGCAAGCTCTTCTGGAGCCTTGGGCTGTGGGTCTTTGCCTTTACCGTTTTCCTCGAACTGCTCTTTGCGCTAAACGTTTACAGTGGATTGCTGATTAACTCTTACCTATTCCTAGTCGCCATTCTGGTGGAGCTTCTTGCCTTGGGCTCTATTCAATTGGTGAAATCCAAGTTGATTGTAAAAGCCTACTACGTGCTGGCCATACTTGGCGCAGCCCTTACTGCATACTCATTGCTTGCGAGCAATGCGGGGAACCTTATAACCGGCTATGTTGTCGGAGGACTTCCACCTGCCCTCGTTATATACGCATCCTCACTTGCTACGTTCCCAGCAGCTATCGTAATCATCGGAGTCGCTGCGGTAGGTTTCAAGCGCACGAGGAAGATCAAGCTGCTCAGCATAATCGCCGGAGTCATAGTGGTGAGCGTCGCAGGCACGCTGTACATAGGCTCGTTTCCCTCACTTCTGTACTACTCGGAATTCATCGGCATACTCCTGCTTTGGGCCGGGTTCAGGAGTTAGCCACATCTTTTTCAGCCAGCCGGAAAGTATTATTAATTTAGGAACAGAATCTCCTATGGTGTGGTTGCATGGAAAAGAAGCAGTGGAACAAACTTACTCCTGAAGAGGAACGTGTAATCGTCCACAAGGGCACCGAGGCACCTTTCAGTGGCGAGTACGAGCGATTCTCCAAGTCTGGCACTTACATATGCAAGCGCTGCGGCGCAGCGCTCTACAAGTCAGAGGACAAGTTTGACGCGCAGTGCGGCTGGCCCAGCTTTGACGATGAGATAAAGGGGGCGGTAAAGAGGATTCCGGATCCTGACGGGGAGCGCATAGAGGTAGAGTGCACAAACTGCGGCGCACACTTGGGGCACGTGTTCCTTGGCGAGGGCTTCACTAAGAAAAATGTCAGGTACTGTATCAACTCAATATCGATGAAGTTTATACCAAAGGAGGAGAGCAAGGATGGCAAGTGAGACTCAGAGCATAGTATTCGGGGGCGGGTGCTTCTGGTGCACCGAGGCGGTGTTCTCGATGTTCAAGGGTGTGACTAAGACTACGCCCGGATATGCCGGAGGCCAGATGAAAAACCCCACTTACGAAGACGTATGCGGCGGGGACACTGGCCATGCTGAGGTACTGAAGATTGAGTACGACCCTGATGTCGCCCCTCTTGAGAAACTGCTAGACATATTCTTCACAATGCACGACCCCACATTGCTCAACAGGCAGGATGCGGATGTGGGCAATGAATACCGGTCGATAATCCTATATAATACCGATTCACAGAAGCAGATCATAATCGATTTCTTCTCTGCACAGCAGAAGAACTTTAGCAAGCCTATTGTGACCGAAGTGAAGAAGCTTGAGGCTTTCTATCCTGCTGAGGACTACCACAAGGACTTTTACAAGAAGAATCCTATCAATCCCTACTGCATCTTCGTCACAAGACCCAAGGTCAACAGGGTCAAGAAGAAGTTCGGCCTATCATGAAGCCTTTACGCTTATTGTCGCTACCTTGACCGCAAGGTTTGACGGTCCTCCAGGGGTTGTAGAGTAATTGAGCCAGATATACTCAAGCAACGGCACGCCAGCATTCAGCGGCGCCGAGCATGTAGCACAAACTTGCGGCAGCGGAGGATACCTTGCCGGCATTGCCACGTGTGTGACACTGCCTGAGTAAAGCGTTCCTGCCTGATATGTGGCCGGGTTGATTGGAAAGCCGTTGGCGCCTAACGTTGCATTCTGCGGCGTTACGCTCAGCACTGCATTGTACACTGTAAGCCCTGTATTCTGGATGAAATTGAATCTCAGGGTGCCAAGCGTAGTCAAGTTGGCTGCATTGCACACATACCCCGATGCGGCTATGCATTGTGAGCCTGCTAGATGGCTACCTCCGCTTCCGGTTGGCGTCTGGCCCACATTGAACGCGCCTATAGAGAACGCAAGCGCCACTGCCGCCACCGCAATCACTACCGCTATTATCCATAATAGAACTATCGAGACCAGCCAGCCTCCGAACG
The DNA here is from genome assembly GCA_035534575.1 of Candidatus Acidiferrales bacterium. Classification (GTDB taxonomy): domain Archaea; phylum Micrarchaeota; class Micrarchaeia; order Micrarchaeales; family Micrarchaeaceae; genus JAGWFU01. The sequence continues at coordinate 29,997 of DATLRT010000018.1, read as the reverse complement.
CCTTTCCTACGCTTATCTTGTGCTGTGCCGATATTGATACTACAATCACGATTATGGACCAGAGCGCTGTAATCGCGGTAGCTATTATAAAGAGCGAGTAAGAAGTCGACAGGATCGCAATTTCAGTCAGTCCGAACAGGAGCACTCCGGGCATGACTCCAAACGTTATTGCCGCTGCTGTTTTGGAATAGTCCCCGGGCCACATCTTGAGCAGCCTTTTCGCAAAGAGCTGGTAAATCGCCGAGCTTATCAGTATTGAGAGCGGCATGAACACGAGCATCTCAAGAACGGGCAGTGCAACCGCAATGCCCGCTATCCCCAACCTCGCAAATAACCTGTAGAAGGCAAAACCTGGGGTGGTTGTTGTGGCTATGGCGTTGCCAAACGCAAAATAACCTACCACGCCTATGGCTATCGCTATTATCAGCGGTATTATGGAGGCATTGTAATAGAGCAAGAGCGATTCGCGCACGCTTCTTTTCGCGGTATTCTCCCTCGGATGCAGTGCGCCCTGTACTGCCTCTTTAAACGCGGCTACGATGTCCATACTTTATAGTGCAACCCTAAGGTATAAAAATATATCCAAATGGGTGGTCTGCAAGGCTCAGAACCCGAGCTTCTGCTTCACGAAGATAAGGGTTATCCTTCCCGGTTTCTCCCTCTCGAATATCAATATCTTGTTCACGCTGCTCCTGGCCATTCCGTAGGCGACCTTCACCCTCTCGCTCTCCAGTTCCAGCGTGTGCTCGTATATCCTTTTCATCGCCGTCTCCATGTCTTTGACTATCTTCTGAGTGCCTACTACCCAGATGAGCTTCGTGGCGCCGTAAGCATATACCGGCAGCTGGCTGCCGCTCGCCGATGCTACCACCACCTGCCCGTCCTCAGTAATGGCCTGTACGCTTCCTATCCCATACTCTGGGCTCAGGGTCTTCCTCCTGAACTCGTTCCTCTCGGCCGAGTCAGTTATCGCCATTATCCTCTTCCTCAGCGAATCAAACTCCCCGCTCTCGTCTATCTCCTTGCTCACCCCTATCTCAGCAAGTGTCGTTGATGAGACGTGCATGACCTCCGACTTCTTTGGAATCAGCTCAAGGACCTTTTGTCTCGCCTCCTCTCCAGTTTCCACTATTATCGTCTCTATACCCCTCTCTGTGAGTGCCTTTGCCGTCCTCTCCACGGTCTCGTCATTCGCAAGCGTTGTCCAGTCCATTAAATCATCTATCGGATAACCTATATTAACAGCCAAGGTATTTAAGGCATACGATGTCCTGCAATGGCCGCTAAGACTGGTAACTCCTTATGTAAGGAATAGATGAGTTGTCGTTTATCGTCTCTGGGCCAATGCTGGTGTTGGCGAATATCTGCCTCTCAACTTCAGCTACGTTGCCGAAGTAATCCTGATGCCCCTTGCCGTATCTTCTTGAGAGGTCATTCACCCTCTCTCTTGCGCTTGTTATTCCGTATGGGGTAACCCTACAGTCCGCGTATGAAAGTATCTTCAACGACCAATCCGGTGTTCTCATGATGCTATCAGTGAGCAGGAGAGGTCCTCCACCACCATTTTCTATTAGGGATATCAGTCTCTGGTCTATCCCCACTTCTTTTGCCATCTTTGAAGTAGCCGCGTCGGGAGCGGCTCCGTATTTGTTGATAACTCCCTGCCTAACATCCTTCCAGTGGTTTACATTGGGCGCCTCATCGCCCAGCATGCCGATGGACTCATCGTTCTCCATTCCCATCTTTGTTATGTTTCCCAGATCATGAATCAAGCAGGCAGCTACCACTTCGTCCCTTTTTACCACATTCGCCGTGTTCCTCCAATTGGTGCATATCATGTCGCCTACAGCGGCAACCCTAAACATATGCATCCTAAGGTTCGGCGGTATCTCAAACCGATTATAGATCGTAACTATCTGCCCTATTACTTGCCTGGCATCCATAGGATTACCTCTCCGTAACCAGCCCCCTAAGCTTGCTCACTTCCTCCACCGATTCATCTCCCGCCCTATCCGTAGGTGTCTCTAGTATCAAAGCCTTGCTCTTGATCTCCCTGAAGCCCAAGAAAGTCTTGAACCCCACAATCCCTATATATCCAACGCCAAGTTTCTCGTGCCTGTCCCTCTTCATTCCCAGGTCGAACTTGGAGTCGTTGACGTGTATAACGTGAACCTGATCGAAATCAATTGCCTTCATCATATCCTGCACTACTTCCTTCTTCCTGATGTCGTATCCCGCCGCGAATGCGTGGCATGTGTCTATGCAGTAGCCTGCCTTCTTGCTTCCTATTCCCTCATATATGCTTCTCAGGTCGTTCAGGTCCGAGCCCACGCTGTTCGCGCTTCCCGACTGATTCTCTAGCAGAAGCTTTCCCTCCATCCCATCCACGTATTCAGATACTGCATCTATGACCCTGCTTATCCCGTACTCCTTGCCCTTCCCCATGTCGCTGCCCAGATGCAGCACAAGGTAGTCAATCCCTATCTCATTGCATCTCTCTATGTTGAGCCTCAGCGCCTCCTTCGACTTCTCGTATATCGTCTTGTCGGGCGACGCGAAGTTCGGCAGGTAAGGCATGTGAATGACCGTTGGGCTTATTCCCTTCTCGTTGGCTTTCTCCTTGAACGCCGCCGCTTCCTCCTTGCCAAGGCCCTTGACCTTCCATATCATCGGGCTGCTGACAAAAGTCTGCATGGTCGTGCATCCGTACTGCTCGGCCCTGTCAATCGACATGTCTATGCCGCCCGATGCCGACACTGCCATCCCCACTAGAGCTCTCATCCCCCCACCTAATTCGATATGAATATGAACTGCAGCGGCTTGAGGCTGTCAAGTATGCAAAAACCGAACCGCTCTAACTGAACTATATCTCCCTCCTTCAGCGTCTTGGCGTAGCTCTCCACGTAGCCCTTGCTCCACTTCATGCTGTCAGCCATGAGCTTTCCCTCATCGTCGACCGGATTCCCCGGAATCATTATGCTGCACTCCACGTAGTCCTCAGCAGGCACCCACTGAATCGCGCTGCCAGCCTTTTTCGTCTCCTTTGCAGAAATGCTGTCGCCCTTTGCCGTAACCTCCACATCCGCAAGGTTCTTTAGTCTGATTACCCCTCCCGTTGCTGCCCCATCAGCGTCCTTCTTGTTTATGTAGACATTCCCATTTACCCTGTATTCCCTGCTGCCCAAGTCGCCAGTGGGGTGAAGCTTGAGCTCCACTTCCTTCGCGGCGAATCCATCTATCCGGAGTGCGACCGGATTCTCCACGTAGTAGAGCCTTCTGGATGTAGGGTCTATTATCTTCCTGTTCTCCGCAAGCAACATCTCTATGCCCACCTTGCCGTCCGTCTTGCTCATACCGAACCTGAGCACAAACTCGCGTATCGCGTCTGGAAGAATGCCGCGTCTCTTAAGTGCGGTGATGGTCACCAGCCTAGGGTCATCCCAGCCGCTCAGTATGCTCTCAGTTATGAGCTTGTTGAGCTCCCTCTTGTGAGTCACGTTGTTCTTTATGACCAACCTTGACTCCGAGTGTATTCTGGGCTTCCTCATTCCCAATGCATCAAGTATCATGGCGGCAAGCTCGTCCCTCAGCTCGAACTCCTTGCTCCTTATCACATCGGTAACTCCATGGATGGAATCCATTATGGGCGTGTTTACATCGTAGGTCGGCCATACGCTATATTGGGTCCCCTGCCTGTAATGCGCGTCGTTCTTTATCCTGATTATCGTGGGATCCCTCAGCGCTGTGTTGTCCGACTTCATGTCACCCTTGAACCTTACTATCGCCTTTCCCTCCTCCGTCTTGTGGTTCAGCATAGCTACAAACAGCTCCTCGTTCTCCTTCACGCTCCTCTGCCTGTGCTCGCACTCTATGCTGTCGTACCTTCCCTTGCTCATCTTCTCGGAGTCGCACTCACAGACATAGGCCATGCCTTTCTGTATCAGCAGCTTGGTGGCATCGTAGACCTTCACTATGTTGTCGCTCGCATAGTACTCGTGGTCGAACCTAATCCCGAGCCACTCCATATCCCTCTTCATCTGGTCAACGTACTCTTGCCTGTCCTTCTCTGGATTAGTGTCGTCGAAGTAGAGGAATATCTTCCCATCATAAATCTTTGCGAACTCGGCAGCCATCAGCGCCGCCTTCACGTGGCCTACGTGCATGTACCCATTGGGTGCCGGTGCGTATCTTGTAGCGAAGTTGCCCTTCACCGCGCCGTCTAGCACGAACTTGGGCACAGATTCCTCTGCCTTCTTCTTTTCAATGGTGTCAAACTCGCCCTGATACTGCGCGAACTCCTTTTCCAGATCCGCCTTGCCCATCTTGTTTACCTGGGCGACTATCGCGGCTATGCTTTCGTTGAGCGCCTGCATGTCGGACTTCGCTGAGGGGTTGCTTGAGAGGACCCTGCCCAGCACCTGCTTCTCGCCCGCCTTGCCGTAGTCTATGGCGTTCTTTATCGCATACTTCCTTATCGCTGACTCCAATCCCGCATCCATCAGAAAACCCTTGCGATAATATACTGACTGCAGAGATTATAAACCTGATTGCCCTTTCTCCATCCCACTGCGGAAACGCCATCGCAATGTATTTAAAGTCAAGTTTGTAATTAAGTTCATGCCTAATTATTCGGTGAGACTTACCAACGTGTCCAAGATTTACAAATCTGAGTCCGTGGAGGTCGATGCGCTCATCGATGTCTCCTTTACACTGAAGAGCGGCGAGTTTGTTGCGATAGTCGGCCCATCCGGAAGCGGCAAGTCCACCCTAATGAACGTCCTTGGTACGATAGACAAGCCCACCCATGGCGAGATATACATAGACGGCGTAGCCACATCGAAGATGGACGGCGACAAACTAGCAGAGTTCAGGAACAAGAAGCTCGGCTTCATATTCCAGGCTTACAACCTTGTCAACGGCCTTACCGCTGAGATGAACGTGCAGCTGCCGCTCATGGTTAGCAAGATGCCATCATCGGAGCGCAAGGAGAGGTCGGATAGCCTACTCATCCAGCTCGGCCTGGGCGAGAGGATGAGGCAGAAGCCTAACCAGCTGAGCGGAGGGCAGCAGCAGAGGGTCGCGATAGCCCGCGCGCTTGTGAACAACCCCGCGCTGGTGCTCGCTGACGAGCCCACCGGAAACCTTGACACCAAATCCGGCGAGGAGGTAGTGAGGCTGTTCAAGAAGATAAGCAGGGAGAGGAAGGTCACGATAATAATGGTAACCCACAACCCGGACATCACGAGGTTCTGCGACCGCGTGATACACATAAAGGACGGAAGGGTGAACAAGAACGAGGTAATAAGATGAACGCGAAGATCTTTGTTGGATTTGTGCTGCTGACCGCCGTAATGGCACCACTGCTCACATTTGCGGCAACGAGCGGACCCACTCCGATTCCGAACCCGCCCAACTTTCAGCTCAGCACCAACGTGCTCACTCTGTGCAAGGGTATGGTCAACCAGCTGCCGATAACCGTAACATCGCCGCCGGGCTCAGTGCGGATGGACGGCGTCCAGCTGGCGATAATCTCCAAGTACGTCTACGCCTTCGGCAACGGCACCGTCAGCGGGATAACCAACGTCAGCGCCAATAGCTCAAGCATGGTGCAGCTGCCCATATTCGTCAGCCTCAACGCATCTTCCCTCATATCCGCGGGAGTCGGGATAAACTACGAGTATGACTCGCTATACTCCGACAGCGAGACAAGGAACATAAGCTTCGGCACGCAATCGTGCCCGAGCGCGCTCCAGGTGAGCATAATCCCAAGCACGCTCACGTCTGGAAGGATAGATAACGTGACCCTCGTTCTCTCCAACAAGGGGAACAACACGCTCAACTACGTGTCCATCAGGTCGACGCTGCCGAGCCAGGACGGCACCTTCCTCGGGATACAACCGGTGGGCGTCGGCGTAATAGGGCCGATGACATCAGTTAACCTCACCCAGAGAGTCTTCGTGTTCAAGAACGCCACGCAGTCCTTCCCGGTCAACATGACGATAAACCTGTTCAAAGGCACGAGCCCGGAGCAGATATCATATACTCCCATTGTGCTGTCGGCAGGGATAATAAACATCACACCCTCCAGCACAACCCTCTCGCCCACCGTCCCCGCCCCTGGAAGCATATTCTCCATATCGTTCATACTTACTGACGTGGGAACCGCAGGGGCGACAGCGGTCACGGCTACGCCGATGCCTCCAGCAGGCTTCTCCACATACGGCTCAAACACGGTGTTCGTCGGGGACATGGCCACCGACAGCCAGACGCCGGTAACGCTGACGCTCACAACGGCGAGCGCTACAGAGGCGGGCTCATACGTGGTGCCGGTGAGGATAAACTATCTCAACAGCCTGAGGCAGAACCTAAGCACAGTGGTGAACGTGCCTGTCACTCTGGGCTCCGGCTTCGGCACTGCGAACTCGATAGGCACCTATCCGAAGCGCACAACCGGCGGATCCGGAGGGCTGCTACCCGCAATCCTGGTAATCATAATCATAGTGCTCGGATACCTGCTCTACAAGGAGAAGAGGAAGGCGCACCCGCGCCCGCACGCGAAGTGAGGTAAGCGGCGGATGGAGATCCAAGACATATTCTGGCTCAGCTTCAGGGACCTGAGCGAGAAGAAGGTCAGGACCGCGCTCACAATCGTGATGGTGATGATAGGCGTGGCCGCGATAATCGGGCTCACCTCAGTCACCGCCGGTGTCAACCAGAGCATAAGCAGCTCGCTCAACTCGCTTGGCCCCACTTCCATAATAGTCTCATCATCGGGCGCGGTCGGATTCACCGTAGCGGACTCAAGCAGGGTCTCCTCGCTGCCGAACGTCTCCAGCGTGACGCCGCTGCTCACCGGATCGGCAAGCCTGCTCGCGGGCAACCAGAACACCTCCGTCACGATCATCGGCACAACAAGCCAGGGGCTCAAGCAGCTTCTCGGCGGAAATGTCAGCATATACCAAGGCAGTGTGTACCAGGATACCATCGCCCCCATAGCTGTGGTGGGTCATGACGTCGCGTTCCCTACGACAGGGTCCGGCGCACAGTCGGTAGTTGTGGGCCAGACCGCGACGCTCAAGCTTGAGGGCAGGGGCGGCACCACTGTCGGAGTCCCAATCGCGGGGATACTCCAGTCGCACGGAGGTTTCATCATACCGATTGACACCGGAGTGATGATGTCGCTGACGGCGGCCGAGCTGCTTATGCACAGGCCATCATACAACGAGATGCTCGTACTCGCTTCGAACACGAGCACCGTCAACTCCACGGCCGCGCTGATATCCAACATATACGGCAACTCGGCAAGGGTCACTACGACCGCAGAGCTCATACAGACCACATCCTCAATCCTCGGCTCGATAACGCTTCTGTTCGCTGTCATCGCCGGAGTCTCTCTTGTCGTGGCAGCGATAGGGATAATGAACATAATGCTCATTGCCGTATATGAAAGGACTCACGAGATCGGCATACTCAAGTCCGTAGGGTTCAAGAACAAGCACATACTCATGATATTCCTCATACAGGCGCTCATCATAGGGCTCATAGGCGGCGCAGTCGGCATAGTGGTGGGCGCGGGTGGCGCATACGGGCTCTCCACCGTTTTAAGTGGTGGATCAGGCTCCGCTGGAGCCGGCGGCTCTCCAGCAGCTGCTACATCGGGGACAGGCGGCTCAGGGAGGGGTGGCGGAGGATTCTCAGGCGGTGGCGGCAATCAAGGCTTCGGTGGGAGTAACAGCGGTGGCTTTGGCGGAGGAAGCGGCTCATCAAGCTCAATCTCGTTCCATCCTGTATTCCCCGTATCTACAATAGTGTACGCCATACTCGTGGCGGTGATTGTCAGCGTTGCAGCCGGAATGTACCCTGCGTGGCGGGCATCCAAGATGGAACCGATAGATGCGCTCAGGACGCTTTAGTTCTCCTTATATCTGGGTGACCCCAAACCGTTCAATGTGTAGTCACCTAAATAGAAAAATATAAATATGTGGTCACCTAATATATATCCATGGCGTTGGAGATTCGGGTTGGCAACGGCAAGAGAAAGTACTATTTTGCACACTCGTATAGAGCGGACGGCAAGGCAAAGAAGCTCAGGGTTTACTTAGGCACCGACCTATCAAAGATTGACCTGGCAAAAAAGCTGGACGGTGCAAAGGCGAAGCTGGCCAACCGTCTACTGGCCCTCAGAGGGATAAACGATCCTTACAAGACCGTGCTCTCAGGGCACGAACTGGAGGAGCTAAAGACTTTGGAAGCCAGGGGCAGGATAAAGATAGCGCACATCAGCGATGAGGACTGGCTCAAGTTCACCGAGACGTTCACCTATGACACCAATGCAATAGAGGGCTCTACTGTGCTGAGGGACGAGGTAAGCGACATACTCACGGAGGGAAAGTGGCCCAACAGACCCAAGGACGACATATCTGAGACCATAGGGGTCGCAGAGGCGGTAAGGTACATAAGGCACACTAGAGAGCACATCACCATAGCCCTCATAAAAGATCTCCATATGATGGTATTCAAGCGCTCCAAATCCTTTGCCGGGGGCTTTAGGGCATCCGGGACTGAAGTAGCTGTTGTAGACTCCAAAGGCAACATAATACACAGGGGTGCGCCATCAAGCCAAATTACGGGCCTCCTGAAATCGCTTATAATATGGTACAACTCAAACAAAGGCAAGTACAGCCCGATTGTACTTGCTGCAGTTGTCCATAACCAGTTCGAGACCATACATCCTTTTCAGGATGGCAACGGTAGGGTAGGGCGTCTGCTGATGATAAACATACTGCTCAGGCACGGCCTTCCGCCGCTCAACATAGAGCTCAAGAACAGGGACGAGTACTATTCTGCGCTGAGGGCATACAATCAGTTGGGCAACATAAGGCCCACCGTAGAGCTGATGCTCAAGGAATACAGGAGCCTGAAAAAACTGCTCAAATAAAGGTGACCACAAATCGGCCATGTGTAGTCACCTAAATTAAAATATGCAAAAATGTGGTCACCCAGCACAGCAATGGAAAAACTGCACACAAGGCTTAAATATATCCTGACCCGCTATACTGATTACCTTATGGATAGGTCGGAAACATGACTGGAGCACGCACTCAAATGAAGGCAATGAGGCTTTTCCTAGCCAACGCTATGCGCTCCAGCTCGACACCGGGCCGCCATTGGTATCACATCTCAGGATCCGTCTGAGGCCAATCGGCCAAGGCGCATCCGGGAGCTGCATGAGGCGTGTGGGTGGAAACCCAGGCCTTTTGCCCCGCGTTTGATTTTTTCCCTTTTGGAGAAAGCAAGAAGGTGATTACCAATGACCGTCAAAAACATACTGTTCGACAACGATGATACCCTATACAGGCTCAACACCCAGCTTCGCCAGGCCCTTGTAGCCGCGTTCCTGGTGTACGCATCGGCCAAGCTGGGAATACCTACCGATGAGGTCATGCCGCTGCGCAATAGGCTGTTCGCTAAGTACGGCGTCGACTATTCGGCATACCTGTTCGAGCGTGAGTACGGAATACTCTACAACGAGTTCATCCGCGGCACATGCATGAGCGTGGATCTGCTGAGGAACGGAGTGAAGGAGGACCCGAGGCTGAGATCCACCCTGAACGGGCTTGACGAAAGGATGTCGATACTCACGAACAACTATTCCGAGTACGCTTCGAAGGTCGTCATGACCCTCGGGGTCAAGCACAAGTTCGACAAGATCATAGGCGCAAAGGAGATGGGCTTCGCCGCGAAGCCCGATGCCAGGGCCTTCCTCCGAGCGATTGAGCTTACGGGATACGCTCCGGAAGCCACGATGTTCGTGGACGACAAGAAGGAGTTCCTCCTGCCAGCGAAGCAGCTGGGCATGACGACCGTCCTGGTCGGAGGCGAGGGCGGGTACGCCGAGCCGTGGATAGACCACAAGATAGCCGAGATCTACCAGATAAGCAAGGTGCTGCGTGGTTAGATGCGCGACATAATAATCAGCACGGATCCGAATACAAACGTGACCGTAGTCGAAAAAATATCTGGGAGCGAGTTCAGGCGCGATTTCATAAAAGCGCTTTCAGCCGGGCGTTAGAGAAAGACTAAATATCTGGACTTGAACAGGTTAAGCAAAGTGATTGCAGCGGTCGATTGTATGGAAATGCGCAACTCTGTCGATGTCAAGCTTGTCGAGTTCAAGACCAGCGACGGCCTTATGCTGTCCGGGCTGCTCTCCGTCCCCAAACGCCGTCCCAAGGTTGGCGTCATACACGTCCACGGGATATTCTCCAGCTTCTACAGGAGCAGGCTCGCCAAGGCATTCGCAAGGGACTTCGCCAAAAAGGGCGTGGCATTACTGAACATCGAGACGCGGGGTAGCTCCACCATGATGGGTTTCGCAAAGGGCAGCGGATCCAAGCTGCGCTATTTCAACATGGGTGGCGGTGTTGAGAAGTTCGAGGACTGCGTCAAGGACGTAGACGCAGCGGTCAGGTTCATGAAGCGCCTGGGCATAAAGCGGATTTATCTTGAGGGAATAAGCACCGGCGCGCAGAAGATAACCTACTACGCATGGAAGCGCCCGGGGAAAGTGCGCGGCGTCATCCTGCTCGGCGCGGTAGACGATTACAACCTCAGGCGCAAGGAACTGGGAAGGAAGTTCAGAAAGGCAGTGGCTCTTGCAAGGGCGATATCAAAGAAAGATCCTACCGGTCTGCTGCCTCCTTCCTACCTTGGGGTGCACCTCACCGCCAGGAGGTTCCTCAGCTTCGCCGACCCGAAGAATCCCGAGGCAAGGCTCTTCAACTACGACCGCCCAAGGCTGAGCGAGCTCGCATCTCTCAAGATACCGGTCCTCTCGATATTCGGCAGCAGGGAGCAGCACGCGATAAAGCCGCCGAGAGAGATGAACTCTATAATAGCGATGAACTGCAGCTCAAGGCTGTCAAGGCAGCTGCTGATAAAAGGGGCGAACCACAGCTTCCACGGAAAGGCCGAGGAGGCGGGTTTATCTATCTTGGGCTGGATAGCTTATGTTGAGGGTGAGAGGAGATGAAGTGCCTGTCCGTCAAGCAGCCTTATGCGGATCTCATAGTCAAGGGACTCAAGACCGTGGAGCTGAGAAGCTGGAACACCAACTACCGCGGAGAGCTTCTCATACACGCCTCCTCAGAGCCCGACAAGGAAGGGATGAGGCGTTTCAACATGGACGAGTCCGCGGTTGCTAAGGGTGCCATAGTGGGCAAGGTGCTGCTCTATGGGGTAAAGCAGTATAACAACATCAGGGAGCTGATGCTGGACAAGAACATGCATCTTGCGGGCGAGGAGTACATCAACAAGGCCAAGTTCGGCTTCATGCTGAGGGAGGCCAAGCTGCTCTCCGCGCCCATGCCTTCAAAGGGCAGCCTGGGCATATACGAGGTCAACGAGATGAAGCTCGGTGAGATATCATATGCCTAAGCCCGCAAGGCACAAGGCGGTTGAGCCCGTCGTGGGCGCATACATACTTGACTCCAAGGACCGCCTGCTCATGGTAAAGGGCTACAAGTGGGGCGACCAGTGGCTGATTCCGGGCGGCCACATAGAGCTCGGCGAGAGCGTTTTCGATACAGCGGTGAGGGAGGCCAAGGAAGAAGTGGGTCTGACCGTAAGGCCGCTCGGCATTGTGACCGTGTTCGAGGACATATTTCCCAAGGATTTTCACGACAAAAAGCGCCACTTTCTCTACTTTGAGCTCTTCTGCCGCGCGAGGGGCACCAAGGTGAGGATAGACGGGGACGAGGTGTCCGAGTTCAGGTGGTTCACCCTGCGCGAGGCTCTGCGCGCATCAACCAACCCCACTGTAAGCAGCACCATATCCACATACATAAAGTGGCGCAAGGCAGGCAGGTACCAATTCATAAAGCTAAGGCCCTGAGTGTTCCTAGCCGATCCCCGTAAGGGGAGCAAGGCGTCAGAACGCCTCGCCTATCCTCTTCCTCAGCTCCTCTCTCTTTTTCTCAGCCTCCTTCCTGCCCTCGGCAGTGTCCTTGGTGGCGTCCAGGATCAGCCCGACTATCTGGTCCATCTTCTGCCCGTCCTCCTTCTCTATCCTCTCCTTTAGCTTCTCGAAGAGGACCGCCTTGTGCGCCCAGAAGGCCATCTGCATCAACCTGCCCTCCAGCAGATCGTACCTGTCTCCGGCACCGCAACCGCAGCTGCCGCCTTCGCATGTGTCGTAGTCTTCCATTGTTTCACCCATAGGACGTCATATATATGACATCCTATATTATCCCGTCATGCGAGTATTTAAATATATAGGTTATCCTATATTTATCAAAGTGAAAGAGATGAACGCGGCAAAGGGAAGGACCATGTGCGATATGCGCGGCATGCTCTCGTTCCAGATACTGTTCCTGCTCTCAAGGAGCCAGATGCACGGTGAGCAGCTCGCCACGGAGATAGGCAAGAGGAGGGGCGAGAAGCCAAAGGCGGGCACCATATATCCGGCGCTCAAGGAGCTCAGGGCGAAGAGACTGATACTGGGCAAGAGGAGCGGGAAGCTGATAGTATACGCGCTCACGCCGCTGGGCAGGGAGACGATAAAGTACGCGACGGACTATTTCTGCAGGGCCTTCGGCGACATAATAGCCCTCAAGAAGTGAGGCCATGCAGCGGGCAATGATTTTTGACATTGGGGGCGTACTAGTCGACACTTCGTATGCTATAGCAGAGGGGTACAGGCTGGGCTTCGCAGCGAACCGCATTGAGTTTTCATTCACCGCGGAGCAGGTAAGGCACCTTAGGGGCATAGGAAAGTACAACGACCACAAGGAGGCGATACGCGCCCTTGCCGCGATAGCCATCTCGGGTTCCAGCATAGACGCCATACTTTGGCAGGACAACGCCGAGTCGATAATCAACGCGGTAATACAGAACACGCTTTCGGAGGAGGCAGAGGCAAGCCTCGCCAAGGTAACGGACTCCTTCAATGGCTTCTACAAGTCCGAGGCGGCGGTGCCCTTCCTCAAGGAGTTCCCCGGCATAAGGGGGTGCCTCTCCCAACTCTCTGCAACGGGATACCGCCTTGGAATAGTGTCCAACTCAGACAGGGCTTGGGCATCAGTGATGCTGGGGCCGATAGGCGAATCCCTCTTCTCGGTGATACTGACTGACGACGACGTCGAGGCGCCGAAGCCCAGCCCCTCAGGGATCAGGCAGGCAATGGCTGCACTAGACGCCGACCCCAGGTACACCTACTATGTGGGCGACTCGGTAAAGGACGTAAAAGCCTCGAGGGGAGCGGGGTGCAACTCCGTGATACTGCTCACCGGCCACGGCACCAGCGGGATGATAAGCAGGGAGAAACCCGACATGGTGTTCAACACGTTTGAGGAGATGGCGGCACATTTCCTCAAGGCATAGCCGCCCGCGCCAAGCTCTAAATACTGCGCAGAGAGAATCATACTGCACACATTAAGGTTTTTTCCATGAGCATAGACGAGACTAAATGCGAGATCTGCGGCGCCGACATGGACGTCGAGAACTACTACTACATATCCACTGGGAGGCTCCAGCAGGGACCGATGAGCGACCCGAAGGCCACCAGTGAGACGCTTCTGTGCATGGCCTGCTTCACCCAGATAAAGGCCGAGCTTATGGTCTCCATAGGCAGGCAGAAGGCCAAGCATGCCGATGATAAGGGCGGGGCGTAAGGGTGGCTGCGGGAACACCGCGAAATCTATTTATACCATTCCAGCGCAATAAGACCCATAAGGTGAACGGATGAGGAAGCAAGATACCTACAAAATAGCTATGATGGCAGTTCTGCTATCGTCATTCACGTTGGGCATGGCTTTCGCTGCGCCCGGAGGGGACGGCGGCGGAGGCGGAGGAACGAGCGGGTCACTATCGCAGAGCACCCATCTCACATCCATCTCCAGGACTGCAACAGTGTTGCATGTGACTGAGACGCTGCACCAGGCGGTAAACGTGACAGGGTTCGAGGTCGTGCTGTACGTACAGACCGGCAGCTCCATCAAAGTATTCCAAAACTACACCAACTCAGCCGGTGTGGCGACCTTTGCGGTGCCGGGCTCAACCAAGGGAACTTCTACTGTGCATGCCATAGTGGCGGCCACGCCCTACAGGTCTGCTACTGCTACGATAGCGCATTTCACTCATTCGTAAAAGGCCACTCGGCCCCTGCGCACAATGCGCGCGCAGGGCACTTTCTTTTCCGCCCGTGAGCGGAATGTCTATTCGCTAAATTAGGAAGATGACAAATTTTATACCTTCCGTTCCATAGACCCTTGAACGCAGGGTTCTCTTTTCTCTTCGACTGTAAACCCCCTGCGTCAAGGCGACTAAACGAAAATAATATACGACCTAAAGGATAAAATACCAGAGGTTCTGGCATACGCACGAGTTCTCGTGCGGGAATACGGGCACACGAAGAAGTTCGCGAAACATATCGTCGCGTTCGCAGTGCAGCAGGATAAACACATGAAGGACTACGAACTCGCCAAATTCGTAGTCAATGACCCCATTGGGAAGATGTTGGGATACGGCGACAAACTGCATAAATCGACGTTGTCAAAGGCGAAGTCGAGGTCGGATCCTGAAATGTTCGCTGACCTCTACAACTGGATTGTACGGGACAAATTCCGCAACAGGATAGTGTCAACCATGGTGCAGGACAGCACCGCAATTCCTTCGGGATCGAGGAAGGACAGGGACGCGAGAACAGGATACAGGACTCCATCGAAAATGGAGCAGATGTTCCTGAGGGAGGGCGAGAAGACGTTCATTTTCGGATACAAAGTCCACACGATATCGGAGGCTGAACACGAGATACCCCTTGCAGTGACCCTACAACCGGCGAACAGGAATGACAGGATGTTCTTCTCAGAACTTTATGAAAGCGTAAAATCGAATTTCCGTATCGGACCGAACGCCAAATATCTCGCCGATGCGGGTTATTCGTCCTCAAGAATAAGGCGGAACCTCAGGCAGGATGGTATAACTGCGGTGATTCCAATAGGCGGCAACCAGTATATGAAGACATCAAATCCAAAGGATCCCGATTACGGGAAGAGGTGGTCCCTAGAACGCATCTTTTCTAGGTTGAAGGAGGTGTTCGGTCTCGGAAAGAAAAGGGCCGTGGGGCTCAAAAGGACGGCAATCCACGTCTATTCCTGCCTGTTGGCGTACGTAATGAGGTATCTGATTTGAGGGGTCTGGGGATGAAACGAGAGAAATATTTTAAATCGGTGATAGACATGTAGATGTCAACTCCCTATTCGCTAAATGACGTAGAGAACCTATATATATCTCCTAATTCAAAATTGATGTATAGAGTGGTGGAAAAATGAAGCTGTACAACAAGGCCGGGAGGAAGATTTTCGTGGCAAGCGTGAGCGCGAACATAGGCGGCATCCAGTATGACTCATGCCCCAAGATAGCCATTGCCCCCACATCGAAGTCGGGGCAGTTAGGCGATGACTACAGAAGGGGAAAGATAAGGATAAGCAAGGCGCTTCTGAAGGCGGGCTTCGGAATTTGATGCTGCAGCTGCGCCTGGGTTGGGTCGGGAGCAGGGCATAACATAAGCAAGGATCAGCGGCAGATGCGAGCGCATCTGCCCACATTTCTAAACAGGGAGGACGGGGAAGGTTCTCTCTATTGTTAACGCATTGCGTAAGCTAGGCTAAGCGACATGAAAAATAAAAGCAGGGTTTCCCCTGCAAGCCTGCGGGCAGGGCCGACTAGCAGCCGCAGCCCTTCTGGAATGTGAAGACAACTGAGACGCTCTCAACCAGCTTCGACCTGCCGCCATAGTAAGGCGAGGACTGTGAGCCGCCGGCTGACTTCGCCGAGGCTATGAAACTGTTCGCATAGGCAGGATACGGAACCACCGAGTAGCTGTTCACCGTTATGTTGGTCTGCCTTATCGAAGCGCTAGGTCCAGCGAGCAACTGGGCCTGGACAGTTGCGTTGTTCAGCGCCCTCCAGAGAGCCACGCTCCTCATGGTCGTGAGCTGCTGGTCCGAAAGCATCGGCTGCACGCTGCTTATGTAGGCGTTCGGTACCTGCGAGATTGAGCTTATCGCCGAGCTGACGTTCGCTATGTTGGGTATCACAATCACAAGGTTCTCGAACACGGCATACGCGCTGCTGTTGTACACCTTGTATGACGAATAGCCGGTTGTCGTTACGTAAGTCTGGTTCCAGTTTATGTAGCCCCCTATGGAGTTGTTGATTGCGTTGAGCGTCTTTGTCACGTTTGCAGTCGCGGCAGCGGTGCTGTTGCCCGTTCCGTTGAGTGCAACGTAGATTGTAGCCTGGCTGGGCAGGTCGTAGGAGATGCCCGATGCGCCCACTGTAATCACAGAGCCCTTTCCAAGGCTGCCGTTTATCCCGCTTATGCTCGCCTCGCGAGCCGAAAATGCCACTATGCCCAGCACTATTATGGCCAGTGCTGCCACATAGATAAAGCCCCTGTCGTTGTTTTCCTTAGCCATCAAAACCCCTTGTAACTATACCTCATGGAACCTATTAAACCCTTTTGCTTGGGGTTGGCTTAGCACATGCCGAAGGCTCTTTGCTCAAACTCTGGACTTAAAGACTAAGCACCTAAACCCTAGAAGTTGCATTAAATTAGGTATAAACTCAATCAGCCAACCTTAAAATAGACCTATTTATCTCCTTTAGCTTCATGTGCCCAAGTATCCATGCAAGAATAAATCCATATACGCAAAAGTAGATCATGGCAGAAGTATAACTTACGTTTATTTGGCGTGTTAAATAAGCTACTATTGTAGCAAATAGCCCTGCGAGGAATGATATGCCAAATACATTAATCATATTAAGTGTTTTATGATAATGATTAGTTAACACTGCTTCCTGCAATCTTAGCCTTTCCTGCACTGTTGCTTGCTTTTTCGGAATTGAATAACACCGCTAAACCTACAATGGTAAGGACTACGCCTATGACAATCAATGCTACTGATAAGAAGCTGAAAACAAGTGATAACATACCCGCTCCAGCCAGACCTAGCGCTATTAACTGATGCATAAGTAAACTATGAATATTAACTTTAAATACCCTTTCCTTGTGTACTAAGACAGTATTAGCTTAGTCTTAATCCACGGGCTGTATAAGTTATGGATAACCATTGATTTCAGTAGCAATTAAAAGGATTACCATGCAAATGGAAAGTATGGTTGAGAACGCTCTTTATTTCGGAGACAACTTAGACATACTTAGAAAATACATCAAAGACGAGAGTGTAGACCTTATCTACTTAGACCCACCCTTCAATTCCCAGGCAAACTATAACATCCTCTTTAAGGAGTCCGCAAATGCTGCGGGGGGGGGGCGAAAAATCTAAGGCTCAAATAGAAGCTTTTACCGATTCTTGGACATGGGACGATACGGCACAAATAACCTTTGAGTACCTAACAGGAAATAGCAAAAATGTTCCTTCTAACGTACCAGAACTAATCTTAGCATTTGAGCATTTCTTAGGCAAAAATTCTATGACTGCCTATATAGTTATGATGACAGTTAGACTATTGGAATTGCATAGAGTTCTTAAGAAAACGGGTTCCATTTACCTTCACTGCGACCCAACAGCAAGCCATTACATAAAACTTGTTTTGGATGCTGTTTTTGGTGTTTATAATTTTAGAAATGAAATAATATGGAAAAGGACAGTTAATCCTAAAGGTTCTCAATACGATAGTAAGAAATTCGGTAAAGCACATGATACAATATTCTTTTACTCCAAGTCAAATAATTTTATATTTAATTTGGACGATGCCAAAATAAGTTTGACAGACGAGGAAGTTTCGAAGAAATTTCATCTTGAAGACGATAAAGGTGGCTATTATGCTGGCCCAATAATCCGCTCCCAATCTATGGGCGAGAGGCCAAATTTAGTGTATGAATATAAGGGATACACCCCAGATTCTTCTGGTTGGCGTATGACAAAAGAGAAACTAATAGAGTTAGACAATGATGGCGATTTAGGTTGGTCAAGAACTGGCAAACCGTTTAGAAAATTAAGACCTTCTAAAAAAGAGGGGAAGCCACTCTTTGACGTGTGGGACGACATAAATCGATTATATGATAGTAAAGAGTTTCTAAATTATGCGACACAAAAGCCATTGAAATTACTTGAAAGAATAATAAAAGCGTCAAGCAATAAAGGGGATTTGGTTTTAGATCCATTTTGTGGTTGTGGTACTACTATAGATGCAGTTGAGAAAATTAATGCTGAAACGGGTTCTGATAGAAATTGGATAGGTATAGATATAACTCATTTGGCTATAAACCTCATAAAAAGACGCATACATGATAAATATCCAAGCGCCAAGTTTGACATAGTAGGAGAACCGAAGGATTTAGAAGGAGCTAAGCAGTTAGCGCAGAGCGATAGATACCAATTTGAGTGGTGGGCATTATCTCTGATTGATGCGAGGCCGATAAATGATAAAAAGAAAGGCTCGGATAGGGGTATAGATGGCATAATTTACCTCTACGATCCAAGAGATAAAACTACAAAGTCTGTACTGGTTCAAGTCAAAAGCGGGCATGTGAAATCTGGCGATATAAGAGACTTTAAGGGTACTTTAGAGCGGGAAAAAGTAAAGTTTGGTGTATTTGTTACTTTAGAGGAGCCTACAAAGGATATGAAGGAGGAGGCGATACAGTATGGATACGAAACCTCTCCGTTAGGTGATGAAAGTATAGCCAAAATACAGATATTAACTATAAAAGAGATTTTGGGTGGGATTAAGCCCAAAGTATTATTCGTTAATGTTTCGTATAAAAAAGCAGAACACGGCAAGAAAAAAGGACGTAGAAAAGAGATAAAGAAAGGTAAGAACAAAAGATTATAACGGATTAATGCCCAATAAGAGTATTGAGTGGTGCTGACGAGGTATGTGAACCTCAGCGGTTTGTGGCTTTTCCTTAAAAGTCATCTTGCACTTAAATGTCTTCTCTTGCACCTTTATCGGCTCGATCTTGAGGCTTTAGGTGCAAACCCCTTTGCGCAGCAAGGTATAAATATCTTAGTTTAAATATAATCTAGTTTAGATTTAAACCATCAAGACAACCAGTGCTGCGAATGAGTGTCAAATCATACATAGGAAACCCATACATGACGAAGGACATGAAGCGCCAGGTGCTGAAGCTGATGGTCCTCAGGAGGATAAAGGCGGGCAGGGCCTACTCATACGCGATAATAAAGGAGCTGGGCAACGAGCACCTCTCGATGTTCCTGAAGAAGGACACCGGGAGCGTAAAGAACGACGTCTACAACACCATAAACGTTCTGGAGAGATCCGGCTACATAATGCCCAGCCGCGCCTCCGCCACTGACGGAGGCAAGAAGTACTACAAGATAACCGCCAAGGGCAGCGTGGTGCTCACGGAGTCGAAGAGGCTGTTCCTCGCCTCCATGAAAGAGCTCATGAAGATAATAGAATAATGGGGCGATACCATGACCGAATATGCAATAGCCATAGAGAACCTGGTCAAGAGATTCGATAGCTTGACCGCGGTCAATGGCATAAACCTGAAGATCAAGAAGGGCGAGATCTTCGGCCTCCTCGGGCCCAACGGGGCAGGGAAGAGCACCACCATAAACATGATCCTCGGTCTCCTCTCGCCCACTTCAGGGAGGATACTGGTCAATGGCACCGACATGCAGAAGGATCCGGCCGATGCTAGGAACCACATAGGCATAGTGACCCAGGAGACGGTGGTGGAGCCGGAGCTGACCGCCGAGCAGAATCTGATGATATTCGGGCGCCTCTATCACATTCCCAGCTCCGAGTTGCAGAAGGACATAGACTTTGCGCTTGAACTTTCCGATCTGGTCGCATTCAGGAAGTCGTACGCCGGCACATTCTCCGGGGGGATGAAGCGGCGATTGGAGACCGCGAAAGCCCTGATGCACGCTCCGGAGCTGCTGCTTCTCGACGAGCCCACTACCGGTCTCGACGTCCAGAACAGGACCAAGATATGGAACCTGCTTAGGGACATAAACAAGAAGCAGAACGTGACGATACTGCTTACCACCCAGTACTTGGAGGAGGCTGACCAGCTCTGCGACAGGATTGGGATAATCGACCACGGCAAGCTGATAGCGCTCGGCACGCCCACCGAGCTCAGGCAGAAGATTGGCATGAGCAGCGTGATAGAGATATCCGCGGACAAGGAGGACCTCCCGAAGGTGGCTGCTGTCTTCAAGAAGGTTGGGCTTGAGCCTAAGATTCTGATCAATAAAGTTATAGCTCCAGGCGGGAGCAACGCCACCAAGAAGATAGAGGCGCTGCTCGCGGCGATATCTGCCAGCAAGCTTCAGATACGCAACGTGAGCATGCACGAGCCGACGATAGATGACGTATTCCTCAAGCTGACCGGCTCAGAGGTGAGGGACACGGAAGGGGAGTTCACCGGGGGCAGGGCCGACCTGCTGATGGGAAGGGGTAGATGAGATGAGCTTGGCCGGAGACACATACACGCTCTTCCTCAGGGAGATGCTGATATTCAAGAAGAACATCGGGACGAACGTGGTCAGGTCCATAATATTCCCGCTAATCTTCGTCCTCCTGCTCGGCAGCTTCGGCAGCTCGCCAAGGAACGTGCCCGTCGCGGTCGTCAACTACGCGAGCGGCCCAGCATCCCTAAACTTCATAAACCTGCTCCAGTCGGGGAACGGCGTCACCGTCATAACGGAGACCACGCAGCAGCAGGCGATGAACCTGCTCTCCGAGAGCTACGTCGCAGCGGTGGTGGTGATACCCAGCGGCTTCTCTACAGTCCGCGGCGCGACATCAAGCATATACGTCTACCTCGACAATTCGCAGCCGCAGTCCGCGGGCGTGGTAAGCGGCAAGATAAACACCATAGCAGCGCAGTTGGGCACGGCAGCGGTGACATCAGCCCAGAATCCCCCAGTCTCAGTTATAACGAACTACGCATACGGGGCGAGCAGCAACTACCTCAGCTTCGTCATAGGCGGACTGTTGGTCATGGTGGCGGCCTTCGGTTCGGTATTCAGCGCAGGCTTTACCGTTCTCAGCGACAGGCAGCTCGGCAACCTTAAGGCATTCCTCACGACTCCGATAAACCACATGTCGGTGCTGCTCAGCAAGATCATATACGGCACGTTCCAGTCCATCTTCTCCGCCTACCTGGGCCTGATAATCGGCCTTCTCTACGGAGCCACGGTCTCGGCGGGGTTCATAGGGTTCCTGGAACTTATATGGGTCGTATTCCTCGTGGGGCTCGGGTTCAGCGCACTTGCCATCGCGCTCGCGTCTAGGACGAAGCAGCTTCAGACCTACGCGCTGGTCGCCCAGACGGTGACCATGCCGCTGGCGTTCCTCGGTGGCGCCTTCGTGCCCGTCAACCTGCTGCCAAACTTCCTGCTCCCCATCGTGACGCTCAACCCCCTGACCTACGCGGTGAATGCGGTGAGGGACATAATGATAAAGGGCTCCCTGCCGCTGTACACCCTGTTCTCGACGACGGCGATACTGCTCGCCTTTACGCTGATAATGCTGGGCCTTGCGTTCACCTTCTTCAGGAAGACGAGCCAGCAGATATGACATGGTATAAAAATGCATTATGATAATTATTGGTGTGAACATGAAAACGCAAACATTCCTTCTGGCATTCGCCCTTGTGGCAATGCTCGCCAGCGCAGCAGGCGCTACCACTGTGTACGACAACGCCCTCTCCCTGGCGAACGTCTCGGTCTCGCCGAATCCGGTGGTGGCCGGCGGCAACGCCACGATAAGCTTCCAGCTCTACAACTCATACGACTTCTGGCTCTACGGCACTAACCTACAGCCGACCGGCAGCTATCCTCTCCTTAACGTCTCCCCCCTGGGCGACCGAATAATAGGTGTGGTGAACCCGGGCTTTAACTCAACGCATTACACCTACAAAATCGCGATACACAACACCACGCCCTCAGGCGTATATACCCTCGGAATTGGGGCCACGTACACCGTCTATGCCGCCACCGGGACCGTGGTAGCCGCCTCCTCCATGCCTGTCAGCTTCTACGTGCAAAATAGGCCCATGATAAAGGTCTCACCCGCAAGCCCGCAGCCATCCACGTTGTACGCAGGATACAACCAGACGCTAAGCCTGCTGGTCCAGAACACGGGTTATGGCGATGCAAGGAACCTCAGCGTCACAGTGAGCGGCGGACAGGGACTCAACCTGCTGAGCTCAGTGACCACATTCTTCATATCCAACCTGACCCAGGGCTCTACCGCAAACGAGCCGATCACGGTCTCCGCCCAGAGCTCCGGCAGCCCGTACCTTCTCGCCAACATCACCTACTACTCATCGAAGCTGAACCAGCGCTACAGCAGCACACAGAGGATAAACCTCTCCGTGGCTCCGTCGGCGCAGTTCTCGGTCAGCTCCGCGGGCACGAGTCCAGGAGTCAGCTCCACCGACGTGCCGGTCTCCTTCAAGCTGACCAACATCGGAACCAGCCCGGCGAGTGAGCTGCAGCTCAACCTGCAAACATCCTTCCCGATAACCCCGGTCGCCAGCACCGCATACGTTAACGCGCTGCAGCCCGGGGAGTCCACCAACGTCACCTTCCTCGTCAACATTGACAACAACGGCGTGCCAGGCAACTATCCTGTCACCCTGTACGAGCAGTGGAAGCAGCCAAGCGGAGCCATCAACCAGCAGTTCACAGGCTCCAACAATTACTACGTTGAGGTGGGCCGCGCAGGCTCCGGGACGAGTTCCATCATAGCCTACGCCATCGTAGTGATAGTCGTGGCAGTGGCGGGGAGCTTTGCATACAAGAGGTTTGCGGCCAAGGGCAAGAAGAAGCATGATAAGAAGGCGTAAGGAATGAAAGGCATAACGCAGAGGCTGGTCGAGACCACGCTCAGGAAGTACGGAGTTCCCGAGTGGGTAGACCCCTATGTCCACAAGTACCTCAAGAGCAACCCCGTCTCGGTGGTGAAGTTCGCGACGAGCTTCATAGACACCAAGAGGAAGAAGGGCGAGGTCACCAAGAAGTATGTCAGGCTGCCGAACGGCACAACCTTCGGCATGGACTCGATAATCCACCTGCTCAACCTGTTCTACTACGGCGAGGACAGGATGGTCGGGATCTACAAGGACTGGTCGGAGAACAGCACCGAGCACAACGCGGAGTACTCAGCGAGGTTCGCCGCGATGATGCCGCTCAAGGCTAAGCACGCAAGGGCGATAAAGAACATGATGGAAGGCCTGGGTAAGAGGCCCGAGGCAAAGGAGCCCAAGGAGATAAAGGAGGTCTTCGACTACATCGGCTCGCTCAAGGCATGGAACGACAGGATACTCGCGACGAACGTGGTGCTCAGGGGGTCGTACGCAAACGTATTCGGCACGATATTCTTCAAGGTCTTCTACCCCGTCTCGCCGGAGTTCATGAGGTCGCTGGGCAAGGCGTTCGAGACCGACGCGATAGACAACGAGTGGGGCTTTGAGGAGGCAAGGAAGATAATAGCGGATGGGCTTGTGCCGGAGGAGAGGATTCTTCAGCTGGCAAGGGAGCTCACCGCAAGGGTGCTGCTCTCCATAGAAGCGAACATGAAGTTCGCGAAGAAGGCAAAGATACCAAAGGAGTTAGAGCTCCTGCGCGACATAGCGGTGGCGAACCCGTTCCACACCCTCAAGGAGCTGGGCCTGGAGATAGACGTAGACAAGGAGGTCAAGATGGTTGCCTCCGTGGCAAAGGGCCTATCCACCCAGAAAAAGGCAGCGAAGAGATAATCTTCGACGACAGAAACCCAAATCCTTAAATACTGCCAAAAGCTTAAATATAAGGAGAGCTAGATATCTGAGTATGAATACTGCAGCCAAGCAGGCACCCAGGTCGAAGAGGTTTCAGCATGCCTGGGACAGCTTCATACCCGAAGTGAGCCTGATATCGCATGGCGATATGGCGCTCAACATACGGCTCGATTCCTCAATACCCGTACCGCCGGGCATCTCCTATTTCACCAACAAGCACGGCGAGCAGATGGCAGCCGACGGGGTCAGGGACGGCAAGGGCTTCGTAGGCGTGGTAAACTACGCTATCAACGGCAAGGACGTCGACCTAATTTGCAGGTCGATAACTTATTTCGAGCACAGGGCTACTGATTTGTCATTCATAAAGGGTCCCCTTAGTGAAGAGCACTCAAGGTGGGTGGAGAATCAGGCGAAAAAGGCCGACTCCAACGGCTTCATACCCTCTTTCAGCAACCTGCTCGGCATGGACGTCCTGGTGATATGCAACTCGGATGACGGCAAGGGCCAGAAGGCAGTTTTTCAGGTAAGGTCAAACAAGGTTATAGCAAGGCACGGCATGCTCATGGGAAGCGCTTCTGGGGGGCTTACCATAGATGACGCGTCAGCCCTTTCTGAGAAGAGCAGGAACAAAATAGCCGAGCTTCAGAAAGCAAAGTCAGCCTCCCCCACTAACTCAATTGACATCTACCATACGTGCGCCTCTGAGCTGCAGCAGGAGCTTAACCTCAAGGCTGAGGAGCTCACATCGCTGGAATTGAGGGGGTACATACATGACAAGCCCGAATCGGATCCCGATGCTCTCTTCGTAGCCACAACCGACCTGAAGGAGAGCGAGATAAGGGCGAGGTCCGCATCCGGAGTTGACAATTACGAGTACAGCAAGCTATTGTTTGAGGAGTTCCCAATTCCCCGAAGCAGGCTGCAGGAGATACGGGGCAATATGTCGCCCCAGTCTAGGTCAGTATACTTCCTATCGCTTCTCCGAATATACGGGGAGAGCGAGGGCCTTAGCATTATGGAGCAGCAGCTTTCCTGAGCGCCAAAAAGACATATATAGTTTGATTCCTCATCATCATTGTGCAATCCCCTTTCGGGATTTGCGCTAAAATTTTACGTGTGAAGCAAGTGGAAGAGAGCAAGGACATTCCAAACCAGATCGGGGACGGCAGCGAGAACGTGGTCTACATAGGCAGGAAGCCGCTCATGACCTATGTCATGGCCGTTGTCACCCAGTTCAGCAACGGCATGCTCGAGGTCACGATAAAGGCCAGGGGCAACGAGATATCGAGGGCAGTTGACGTGAAGGAGATAGTGGTCCGCAAGTTCCTTCCGGCACTCAAGGTGCGGGGAACGACAACCTCCTCGGAGGAGATGACCAACGCCGACGGCAGCAGGTCAATGGTAAGTTCGATACAGATAACGCTGGCGAAATAAACTTTCTTCTTTTCCTTACTTAACCAACTAAGCGGACTTTGCGGATAGCAGCTCCGTTGCGCTCACCACTCCGACGCATTTCATGTCGGAGTCGGAGTTCACTACAGGCAGCCTCGTCAGCCCGTGCTCTATCACATACTTGACCGAGAAGTCGACGCTGCTGTCCATCTCCACGAACATCGGCTTCTTCATTATCCCCTCAACGCTGTCGGTCATAGAGAAGTTCCTTTCTGTCTCGTACTTGAGCAGCAGCTTGTCATCAATTATACCGACCAGCCGTCCCTCCTTCACCACGGGCAGAAGCCCCACGTTTGTGCTCTTCAGCAGCTTTATCGCCACCTCTATTGTGGTATTGGGGTGGACCGCGACGAGCCTCCTGCTCATCAGCGTAGATATCTTCGCCCTTCCAGGCTCTGCTGCCATGGATAAAATATGAATGGAAGAGTTTAATAGGATTCGGATTGTAGGAGATATATGGCAAAAAAGACTAAGCCAAGTCCCAAGCGTCTGCTTAAACTGAAAAGCATAATAAAAACACGAAGAAAGGTTAAGTGGAGTGAGCAGATAGATAAAACTCTTTACAGTTAAGTTAGCCGCTCAGCATGCCGTAGCCCGTGAGCCTCCATCTCTTGGCTATGTTCCTCATTATGGCGATCTTCACCGCCTTGTCGGCGCAGATCGGGTGCTTCAGCTCCACCTCAAGGTTGTCCTTCTTCACCTTCTTTATGTAACCCACTATCGTGGTGGTGCCCATTCCAAGTATGAGCGGCTCGTTCTCGGCCATGTGCTGCTCCGGCACGTCGTCCCTCTTCAGCTTGTGGTACTTCAAGGTAAGCGTTGTCAGCGTCGGTGGCGTCTTGCCCACCAGCCCCACAACGTTGCCGACCAGTCCGTCCGCCTTCGTGAACGTGGGGTCAAGCTCCGTGGAGATTCCGATTAGGCCTCCCGGAGTCGCCGTGTCAAGCCTCACTGCTCCGCTGTCCATTCGCTCTATAACCGTTACAATCGTCTCGTAAACGTCCTTCTTCGACTTTGTGTTTACCCGTATGCCGGGCTTTATCTCTATCTTGTCCCCGACCTTCAGCCTTCCCTTTGTTATCGCCCCTCCGATGACTCCGCCCACAAGCTTGGTCGCGTCGATGCCGGGCTTGTTCACGTCGAACGACCTGACCACGTACATCAGCGGGTCGGACTCGAGGTCCCTTACCGGCCTCGGTATGTTAGCAATCATCTCCAGCACTATGTCGACATTGATTCCGAGGTTCGACATGACCGGCACTATGGGCGCGTTCTCTATCGTGCTGCCCTTGAGGAAGTTCCTTATCTGCAGCTCGTGGGCCTTGGCAGCCTCCTTGCCGATTATGTCCACCTTGGTCTGTATGACTATGACATTCTTCACGCCGAGTATGTTGATTATCATCAGGTGCTCCTTTGTCTGCTGCATGGGGCAGGGCTCGTTCGCCGCTATGACAAACAGTATTGCGTCTATCACGCTTGATCCTGCGATGGCGGTTGCCATAAGCGTCTCGTGTCCCGGCGCGTCGAGCATCGATATCTTCTCAAGTGGCACGACCTTGCCTCCGCAGTTGTCGCACTTGTCGCCAGTGGTGTATCCCTCCGGGCCCTTGCAGGTCTCGCATCTCTTTATGACGGTCTCGGCGTAGCCGAGCTTTATCGTCATGTTCCTCTTTATGCTCTCGCTGTGCCTGTCGGTCCATGTGTGTGTTATCGCCCTGGTGAGCGACGTCTTGCCGTGGTCTATGTGGCCAAGCGTGCCTACGTTTATCACGCTCTGTGCCACCGCCTCGTTTGTAGTTGCGCCCATCTTGATCAGTAGTGTATTAGCGAGTGCCGAATTATTCCTTCTTCTTCTCGGCGTACTCCAGAGGCTTCTCCCCGTACTCGGTCACGACCAGGTTTATCTGCGTCGTCTCTGCCGATATGGTGTTGCCCCTGACTGTGGCTCTCGTGTGTATGCCCTTCCTCCTTCCGGAGACCGGCACCGTCTTCATGGCCCTGGCCTTGAGGTATCCCTGAATGCTCCTGTCCATCGGGAAGCCGCTGTTGTCGCTGCCGCCGGATATCTTGAACTTGTATCCGCTAAGCCCGATTGCCGCTCCGTCGATTATCTCTCCGAGCTTCCTGTTCAGGAAGAAGGCATCTGCATCCTCCTTTACCTCCATCTGTCCGCTTTTTCCCGTCTTGGGGTCCGAATAAACTATCTTCATACTCTCACTTAACATCGTGTTTTATTTAGCGTAACCTGATTTTTACCTATACATGCTTTCGGGCTCCTCCTTAAATCGCTTTATCCTTTCGGTGAGCTCATGAGGTATCGCGGGCTTGACCTCCCTGAGGGCGGTCTCGAAGTCCTGCTTTGATACTATCGACTTCTCGCCCCTTATCGCGTTCATTCCCGCCTCCCTTACTATGTTCTCTATCTCAGCGCCCGTATAGTTCTCCGTGGCCTTCACAAGCACGTCGAAGTCCACGTCCTTTGCAAGCGGCATCTTCTTCGTGTGCACCTTGAATATCGAGAGCCTTGTCACGTCGTCAGGCATCGGTATCTCTATTATCTTGTCGAACCTTCCCGGCCTCAGAAGCGCTGGGTCTATCATGTCAGGCCTGTTTGTAGCCGCGAGCACCACCACGTTCTTCATGTCGTGGAGCCCGTCCATCTCGGTCAGTAGCGTGTCTACCACTCTCTCCGTTACGAATGAGTCTCCTCCGTCGCTGTCCCTTGCCGGCGCTATGGAGTCTATCTCGTCTATGAATATGATGCACGGAGCGGCCATCTTAGCCTTCCTGAAAATCTCCCTCACCGCCTTCTCGCTCTCTCCCACATACTTGCTGAGGAGCTCCGGTCCCTTGATTGATATGAAGTTTGATTCCCTCTCTGTCGCCACCGTCTTGGCGAGCATGGTCTTTCCTGTTCCAGGCGCCCCCACAAGCAGTATTCCCCTGACCGGCCTTATGCCTATCTTCTCGAACGCCTCCGGATGCTTGACCGGCAGCTCTACCGCCTCCTTCAGCTGCGCCTTCACGTCCTCCAGCCCTCCGACATCGTTCCAGTGGACGTTGGGTCTCTCGACGAAAACCTCTCTCAGGGCGCTAGGCTGTATCATAGCCAATGCCTCCATGAAGTCCTGTCTTGTGACGCTGAGGTTCATCAGTATCTCGTTGGGTATGGTGCGCTTGTCGAGTATGGTAGGCAGTATGTGCCTCAGCTCGGCCATTGCAGCCTCCCTTGCGAGCGCCGCTATGTCTGCTCCCGTGTAACCATGAGTGAGCGAGGCCAGCTCGTCAACCTTGACGTCCTTAGCCAGCGGCATGTTCCTCGTGTGTATCTGTACTATCTCCTTCCTCGAGTTCCTGTCCGGCACGCCGATCTCCATCTCCCTGTCGAACCTTCCAGGTCTCCTCAGCGCTGGGTCTATCGCGTTCTGCCTGTTAGTAGCGCCTATTACTATGACCTGCCCCCTCGACGCCATCCCGTCCATAAGGGTAAGCAGCTGCGAGACCATTCGCCTCTCCACCTCGTTGGTGGCCTCCTCCCTCTTCGGGGCTATGGCGTCTATCTCGTCCATGAATATGATTGTCGGCGCCTTCTCCTTCGCCTCGTTGAATATCTCCCTGAGCTTCTCCTCGCTCTCTCCCACGAACTTGCTCACCAGCTCCGGGCCAGATATGTTGATGAAGTGGGCGTCGCTTTCGTTCGCGACCGCCTTCGCGAGCAGCGTCTTTCCGGTTCCAGGCGCCCCGTAGAGAAGCACCCCCTTGGGCGGCTCTATGCCAAGCCTCTCGAACAGCTCCGGATACCTGATTGGGAGCTCTACCATCTCCCTTATCTTCTGCATCTCGTTCTTGAGTCCACCGATGTCCTCGTAGTGGACGTCGCCTATCTTGACCATTGACTCGGAGACCGGCTCGTTCTTTACCACGACCTCGGTCTTGCTGGTCGTCCTCACCACCCCGTGGGGCGTGACCTGTACGACTATGAAGTTGAAGGCATAACCGAACATCGCGATAGGCACCACGTCTCCCTTCACCAACGGCTTGTCCGCAAGCCTGTTCTTGGCGTACTCCGCGAAGTCGGGAGAGAGCGGCGTGCGCTGGTTCGGCGGAGGTGCAAGAATCACCTTCTCTGCCTCCTTAACCTCTGCCTTGGCAACGAACACGCGGTCGCCTATGCCGACGCCTATGTTCTGCCTTATGTAACCGTCAATCCTCACGAAGTCGAGGCCCTCGTCCTGCTGGTGGGCCTGAAGCACTATGGCGGCGGTGGACTTCCTCCTTCCCTTTATCTCCACAACGTCTCCGGACATTATGTTGAGCATCTTCCTGGCCTTGGAGTCTATCCTGGCGATGCCTCTGCCGTCGTCAGTGACAAGCGCTCCAGCAACAGTCAGTTCAATGCCCCCGGTCAATCAAAACACCTTACAGCTCAAGAGGGCGCGGCTCCGCGCCCGTATCTGCGCCAACTTCCGCTGCGCAGTTCTGTATACTATAATATCCACAGCTGTCCTCTATATACCTTTCTGTGTAAGGGAGGAAAGCGAAATCCGCGCACGCAAAGGGCGGCCGGAATGAAGGAAAAAGAAGCAGAAACCGTGGGGAACTCTGAGGTTTAGTCCTCAAAGTCCTCGTCGTCCATGTCCTCGTCATCGTCGTCGTCCGCGTCGTCTTCGTCATCTTCTTCGTCTGCGATCTTTAAGATCCATTCCTTCAACTGTGCCATGTTATCACCAAGCCTTTTTCGCCAGCCCTTGCTGGCA
>DATLRT010000017.1:0-3587 GCA_035534575.1 Candidatus Acidiferrales bacterium | reverse complement strand
TATACCTTCTCTTGCAATTTAATGTAAATAAGCTTCAGTGGTACTGATGGAAAGTGACGATATAGCTTTTATGATAATGAAGGAGATAAAGGTCGGAAGGTTCATCCTGATTGAAGGCATACCCTGCAAGGTGGTGGACATCGAGACAAGCTCTCCGGGAAAGCACGGATCCGCAAAGATGAGGGTCACGGCGATTGGCATATTCGACGGACAGAAGAAGACGCTGCTCAAGCCTGCAGACGCCGACGCTGAGGTCCCTGTGATAAAGAAGACGAAGGCCCAGGTTGTCTCCGTAACGGGTAACACAGTGCAGCTTATGGACTCGGATACATTTGAGGTGTTCGAGCTGCCGATAACCGAGGACTTCCAGGGGAAGATGAACCCTGGTGCGGAGGTCGAGATCCTAAACGCCATGAGCAGGAGGGCCCTCTCAAGGCTGCTTAACGCTTAATTTTGATTGTTGATCATATGGAACTTAAGATACTGTCAGACAAGCAGAACACTCTGCTGAAGAGGAAGGAGGTAACTTTCTCGATAACCCACGAGTCCAGCACCATGTCGAAGGCCGAGATACTCAAGGAGGTCAGCAAGAAGCTCAGCCTGAACCCTGAGAGCACCATAGTGATAAATGTCAACCAGCATTTCGGAGAGAAGACGAGCACCGGTGTCGCGCACTCATACGAATCAAAGCAGGACCTTGAGAAGGTCGAGAAGAAGTACCTGCTCAAGAGGTCCGGAATAGTGGTAGAGGAGGCCGCAAAGCCCGCAGCCGCTCCGAAGAAGGAGGAGAAGGCTGAGGAGAAGAAGGAGTGATTAGATGGCAGACAAGAAAGAGGCCAAGAAACAGACAAAGGCGTACAAGCCGGGCAGGCTCTGCCCCAAGTGCGGCTCGCACATGGCGGACCACGCCAACAGGGCAGCCTGCGGAAGGTGCGGGTACACCGAGTTCAAGGCGCAGAAGTAAGGTAAGCGGTTGGCAGCCAAGAGGGCCAAGGGGCCTAGCAGGACTTTGCGGTTCGCATCCTACATAATCTCATTTTTGCTGGCGGCGGCATCGATATCCATCCTGGTTCTATACTCGTATGGCATGCTGCCGTTAAACTTTGCCCAGGCTAACCTCTCTATAGCAACATCGCTTTTCTTCCCCTCAATCGTGTTTTCCTATCTTCTGTACAAGAAGAATAACGTAGGCCAGATAATCGGTGAGCTGGGACTATCGCTCAAGGGGCTCACTGTAAGGAATCTGGCAATAGGCATCGCAATATTCTTCGCGATACTTGCACTCGGCGTGATATTCGGGGTGGTCTCCAGCTTGACAGGAATGCAGTTCCCCACCAACGTGGACGTGCTGCTTGCAGGCATGCCCATCTATTTCCTGGCATTCGCATCCCTTGTGGCGCCGATCAACGAGGAGATACTGTTCAGGGGATTCCTTGTGGGCAGAATCGGCATAATACTCAGCTCGCTGGTGTTCGCGATCCTGCACCTAAGCTACTCATCAATATCGGAGTTCGTCGCCGCGCTCCTGTTCGGCCTTATCGCCGCAATAGTGTTCAAGAGGACCAAGTCCCTCTATCCCTGCATACTGGCGCACATATTGATAAACGTGCTTGCCATAATCTCATTGTAGTGAGCCTATGCCTCTGAGGATAAACGTTGCCTTCGTCGGCGCGGAGTACCAGATAAACATCGGCTACTTCGCCCGTGTGCTAAAGAACTTCGGCATAGGGAAGATGTACCTCGTTGCCCCTAAGTGCAAGTACAACGGCCAGGAGGCAATAAAGTACTCAAAGCATGCCAGGGACCTTGTCGATAACGCGATTGTGAAGAAGAGCATAGCAGAGCTGCCAAAGACCGACATGGTGGTAGGCACAAGCGGGATATGGCACAAGAGCGAGGGTGCCTTCATGAACGTATACAAGCTCTCAGAGTTCGAGACTCTTCTGAAGAAGAGGTTCAAGCCCACTTCGGTCACGCTTTTGTTGGGACGGGAGGGCACCGGACTGAGCAAGGAGGAGCTCAGGGCGTGCGACGCCACTGTTTTCATAGAGGCGAGCAAGGAATACCCAATACTGAATGTCTCGCACGCGCTGGCGATAGCGCTATACTCGCTCACGAGGGCGGACATATCGAGGGAGCACTCTGACATTGACTACGCTTACGCATCACCCAAGGAGATTGAGCGAGTGCAGATTATTTTCAACAAGTTGGTCGCAGGAAACGCCAGGATACGTGACAAGAAGTCTGTATCGATGGCCTTCGGCCACATCATGGCAAGGTCAAGGCCCACAAGGAAGGAGCTCAACGCGCTCTCTATTGCGTTCGCAGAGCCAAAGCCACTGCATAAAGGTCCACGCCTTAAAAAATCCGTTATTCAAAGCGGTAAAAAGGGTGCCACAGCACCAAGCTCGCGCTGAGCACTTGAAAACAATAAGAAAAAGAAAGGAAGAAAGCCCCTTTACCTTTGAGGGGGCCTCTTTGTCTTTATGATCTTTATCTTGACCGGTGTGAGGAGAATCTTATCCTCGCTTATCCTGGCTATGTCCCCATCGATCTTGTCGGTGTAGTCCTTCAGGTCGTCCACGATCGTCTTGAGCGTGTTCGGCCTCTTGGCCATCTCCGTGATGTTCATGAGGATTATGTTGCCGTCTCCCAACTCCTTCTTTATAAGGTCTATGTCGGACTGGCTCATAAGCGCAACCGGCTTTATGTAATGGTCAGCGGGTTCGTGCATAACGTCCACGTTCTCCATCTCTGCCGCATTCATGTACTCTTCTACATCGATCTCTTTCGATGACATCCCCAGGCCCTTACCGAGCTTATCAAAAATGCCCATGTTTTCACCATATTTGCATGTCGCCTTACCTATATGTATAGATTGTTTTAAATACCTTATGTAAATTTTCGGGATTAACGGCACGACTGGGACTCGTCGCAAAACAGAAGGGTTAAATAGATTTTCTGGAATATCGTAAGAGGTTGTGGGATGCTGAAGCTCAAAAGGGTATATGAGAAATACGACGTCACCGATGGCAAGCGCGTGCTTGTCGACAGGCTCTGGCCCAGGGGAGTCAGGAAGAATTCGCCAAACGTAGAGCTATGGCTGAAGGAGATAGCGCCCACCGACGAGCTGAGGAAGTGGTTCAACCACGAGCCATCCAAATGGGAGTCGTTCAAGAAGAAGTACATGAAGGAGCTTGATGTCAACCCCGCGGTGGAGAAGCTGCTGGAGGTCATGGCGAACACCGATCCGGTCACGCTAGTCTATTCGGCGAGCGACATGGAGCACAACAACGCAATCGTGCTCTACGAGTACCTCAATGCGAAGTTGAAGAAGCCCAGCGAGTGAGCGAGTGGAGTGGATAATCGTGGACACGAGCTCCATCGTGTTCGGAATGGAATATAGAAAGAGCGCCATTGGGGCCTCAAAAACCAAGTTTCCCGACCTCAAGCCCCTCATTTCGAAAGGTATAATAAGTGAGTTGAACAAATTATCTCTTAATAAGGGAAAGAAGGGAGCCGCAGCCAAGGCGGCGCTGGCCGAGATAACCCTTAAAAGGATTGACATTGAAGGCATAAGCGGTCAT
>DATLRT010000016.1:0-17084 GCA_035534575.1 Candidatus Acidiferrales bacterium | reverse complement strand
TGTAGCCGCAAGGCATGATGTACCTACAAGCGCTGAGGAGCCACCGAAGATTCCAAGCTGGTAAAGAATCGCAAGCACGACCGCGATGATGAGTATCGCCCACCCGTAGGTCATCAGGTACTCCATTGCGGACTGGGCTTTGAACATGGGGATCCACAGTTATAGCGCAACGGGTTTTAATAAACCCGACGCTAGGCATGCATGATCCTAGCTGTGAAGGACGCTGGTTTGGCTATGCCTTCACCGCCGCCATCGCGTAGTAGACGAGCCTCTTCGTGGTCCTGTATCTGCTGGTCACCCTGTTCTTCGCGCTCTCGTATGACAATCTGCTCCGCCCATAAGAATCCGCATCAAAGGCGTAGGCAGCCACAGGCTCGTCCTCCTCTTCCTCGAGGTTCGATATCTCCGCGGTTATGTCCGCAGGCATCCTGACCTTGCCCGCAAGGTATCTCACCGAGACGTTTGTAGGAGGCTCCCTCTTGGTCCTGCTGATGAAGAGCGCCTTCAGCACCTTCTCCCTCGCCTTCCTGTACAGAAGGCTCGCCACCGCGTCCTCCTTCAGCCTCGCGTACCTCTCGCCCAGCTCAAGATCGCTCACGGCCCTCGCCATAAGCGCCCGCACCTTTCTCATTCCCATGTTCTCACCAATTACAACAACATAAAGCAGGCTTAAATAGTTTCTCTGCAGTAACGACTAATGCAGTAGACATTCGTGTAGGGTGCGTGCATCCTACGACGAAAAAGGCGATAAAATGCCCGATGGCCCGTTGACCGGCAGACTCATCCTCGAGCTCATCAAGGCATCAAACAGCTCAGCCAGCGATGAAGAGGCGGCAAGAGGCTTCTCCGCGGTGCTCGCCGAGCTTTTCGGCCTGCAGAGGGCAACGATATCGCTGCTCTACAGGGATGACAGGGAGCGGAGGACTAACGCCCTGCAGGACTACGTAATAAACACGAAGAAGCCGTTCGTGGACAACCAGCTCAGCGAGTACTCATCGTTCCCCGAGCTGATAACGTTCAAGAATGCGGGATACAAGAGCTGCGCCATACTCCCGATCTACAATTCTGGCAAGGCGACCGCGCTCATAGAGCTGCTCTCTGGCGAGCAGGGAAGGTTCAGCGACGAGATGGTGCAGAGCATAGAACTGCTCTCTGGCATCATGGGCATCGCGCTCCTCTACAAGTACGAGAGCTCGAAGAACCTGAGGATTGCCAACTACTTCAACAGCGCGTTCAGCTCCCCGGTGCCGCAGCTGCTCGCGTCCACTGATGGCGTACTCGTCAAGGCGAACAAGGAGGCGCTCAAGGTGCTCTCCATATCCAACCTCGAGGCCGCAAACCTTGCGAAGCTGTTCGGGCTCAGCAAGGAGATGATGTCCGCGCTGGCCAAGGGCTCGATGATAAAGGCGAGCTCTGCGGGGGCTGATGAGGCAAGGATGTTCGCGCTCTCGGCTAACATGATAAGCGAGAGGCTGATGCACGTATCCGCGCAGGATATAACCGAGCTGGAGGAGATGGCGCTCATACTCGGCTCCATGGGCAAGGACTCCAAGGCGGGCGTGCTCTACATAGACAGGTCGCTCAACATAAGCTGGGCAACCGACAACATAGAGAACCTCATCGGATACAAGGGCAACATAATGGTCGGGAAGAGCTTCATCGAGCTGGTTGCCGAGAGGGACAAGGAGAATCTGCGCCACAGGCTTGATGGGCTCACTGAGCAGCAACCCAGCGCATCGGGAATATTCGGTATGATAAACAAGGACTCGATACCGGTGGGAATCAGGTACGTAGTCACAAGATGGATCAACGGCTACATAATGGTTTTCGCCGACGCGGAGGCCGAGATGTACATCAAGAGCATAAGGGAGTCGCTGCAGGACTTCATAGACAGCAGCTCGGACATAGTGCTGTCGGTGGATCCAATGGGCCACATCACCAGCTGCAACTCATCGGTCGAGTCCGCGCTTCACTACCAGAAGGCGGAGCTGCTCGGGAAGGAGATAAATTCTCTTTACTCAGACCCCAAGATAATCGACAGGGACATAAGCTACGTAAAGAATGGCGGAAAGATAGACAATTCCTACGTCGACCTGCTGTCCAAGGGCGGCGGCACAGTATCATCAGTCCACTCCATGAGGGCGTTCAAGGACGGCGACGAGACAACCTACCTGATAGTGGCGAAGGAGCTGGAGACCGGGAGGAAGCTGAGGGACTGGGAGAAGAGCATGGAGGACATGTCCAAGACCATAAACTCTCTGAAGAGCACCGGAGAGCTGAAGTCGCAGTTCATATACAACATATCGCACGAGCTCAAGACCCCGCTCACCAACATAAAGGGGTTCTCGAAGCTGATGCTCGAGGGCGAGTTCGGCAAGCTCAACGACGAGCAGCAGGGCTATGTCACCACCATACTCGACGAGGCGGACAGGCTGGTGCTGATGATACAGCAGGTCCTCGACGCGGCGAGGCTTGAGTCCGAGAAGATGAAGCTCGAGACGAAGGACGTCAACTTGAAGGACCTCGCTGAGAACCCGAGCATAAAGGCGCTGCAGGAATCAGCGCGCAACAAGGGCATAGAGTTCTCATGGACCGTGGCGTTCGATGTGCCTGCAGTCACGGCAGACCAGAACAGGCTGATACAGGTGTTCGTCAACCTCATCGGCAACTCGATAAAGTTCACCAACTCTGGGGGCAGCATCAAGGTCGAGGTATCGAACAAGAGCAAGGGCGTGGTCGTATGCAAGGTGGTGGACACAGGAATAGGCATCAGCATAGACGACCAGCGCAAGCTGTTCAGGAAGTTCTACGAGGCTCCCAAGAAGGGGCTGGTCAAGCCCGAGGGAACGGGCACGGGATTGGGACTCTCTATAACCAAGCAGATAATAACGCTCCACAACGGCAAGATAGGTGTGGAGTCTGATGAGGGAAAGGGCAGCACATTCTGGTTCACTCTGCCTGTCAAGCCCAAGCGGTCGAGAAAGAAGCCTGCGATTCAACAGGCATGAAGCCAGATACGATTCTTATGTCATGGCGTACCGTTGCCCAGCGCGTTGTATGCGATTATCACTATACCGGATCCTCCGGCGCCTCCAATATGGCTTGAGCCGTAGCTAGCCGCTCCTCCTCCACCACCGCCAGTATTTGCCGTGCCCGCGCCGCCATTACTTGCTCCCGAGCCCCCCGTTCCACCTCCGCCTGTGCCTGCGGGTCCGGCGGTGCCGTATGCCCCGCCTCCTCCTCCTCCGCCATAATATGTGGCGGCACCGCTTATGCTGCTCGATGCGCCAGTGCCCCCAGGTCCACCATAGTAGCTTCCGTCACCCCCAGGCGGCACACCGCCAGCTCCGCCAGCTCCGCCGCCTCCTCCTCCGCCGTAGGAAGTTCCAGCGCCAGCGCCTGCGTAGCCCTGACCTGCGGTCCCGCTAGCTCCAATTGCTGCACCGAATCCCCCGCCTCCGCCTGAGCCTCCACTTGTCGCAAGGGTGGATCCGCCACCACCACCTCCCCCATTCGAGGTTATAGTGTCGAATACGCTGTTGCCGCCAGATATGCCGTTGGCTGAAGTGCTGCCCGCGCCGCCTAGCCCGACAGTAACGGCATAAGACATTGGCGAGAGCGCCATGCTGCCGAGATACTGGAATCCGCCTGCGCCTCCGCCGCCGGAATACTCGTCTGGAAATCCTCCGCCACCACCACCGCCTGCGACTACAAGCACTGCGATATTACCGCTGGCCCCTGTAACCGTGAAAGTTCCGGTTGATGTGAACGTGCAGACGTCATTCCCTGCCGCTACTGTCAGTGTGCCGCCGCATGTGGCTGAGAACGGGGGGTTGCTGAAGCCTGAGGCGAACGTTCCGACTGTCGAGGCAACGGCGGTAACCGAACCTATCTCGCCTATGTTGCCGTCCTGAGTCTGGGTGTTATACTGTACCCAGAGGTATCCCTTGAACGTGGTGCCGATGGTGTTGGAGCTCAGCGGACAGCCGAAGACGACGCTGGTCTGCTGCCCTGACGCGAGAGGCGTCTGGGCTACTGGCTGTATGTCCACCGGAGCCGTTATGCTGTTGGTGCACGCTATACCGGTAACTACCATAGTCTGCCCTATCTGCCCGAACTGCATTATGAGGTTACCTGCTGTATTGAGCTGTGGGCTGCTGCACAGGTAGCCCGCGGCCGCAAGGCACGATGTTCCGACAAGCGCGGAGGAGCCGCCGAAAATCCCAAGCTGGTAAAGAATCGCAAGCGCAACCGCGATGATGAGTATCGCCCACCCGTAGGTCATCAGGTACTCCATCGCTGACTGGGCTTTTTCCATCGAACCAGAACTTAGTCTCAACTAAGTTTTAAATAGTCCTCCGCACACGGGCGACAATGTTACGGAACCTCTATTCCGCAGTTGCCTCCTATCAGCACTGCCCTGTTGTAGATTGCCTTGAGGTCTCCCACACCTGTGAATCCCACGAACACCCCATGGCTGGCGAACGTCACGTTCACAACATTCGATGCCTGTGCGTTCACCGCTATCGTCATCGCTGGTCCGTCTCCGAAGAGCTGTGTCTTGGTGCGGTACGCGAATCCGTATATCCCGCTGCCCTCATTTGTCACGTTCATGTACATCTGGTAGGGTATGACCTGGCTCTGGTTGGGGTAGTCAGTCGGGGGCTGTGGGGCATGGCTGTACTGGTGTATGTAAGCGGAATTGTAGTCAGCCTGATTGCACTGCTGGCTGTTGGCGTAAAGCGTCGAGAGGTTGACGAGCACCGGGTAGTACGGGCTCTTGTGGAGCCCTGCCAGTATGTTCGCGTTAGTGTTGTTCGCCGCTATGGTCGTTGTGGAAGTCGATGCGACCGTGGTGCCGCCCGATGTTATGACTGGCGGCACGGTTGTCGTGGTGGTGTTCGTGCCGGGGGTCGAGATGAGCGACTCGCCCACGGTGCCGTTGCCGAAGTACGACTCTATCTCCGTGGACTTGCCGTAATCAGGGCTTATCGCAAGCGATGTGTCTAGGGGCGTGACCTTCAACACCATGCTGCTGTTTGCTATCGAGACGGCCTCAAGCTGTATGTTGGCATATCCGTTCTTCGTAGCCGTGCTTAGCTTTGTCGGCGACGTTGTGCTTATGCTGACGTTGAATATCGGGTTGACGAACATTGGCAGCTTGTTAACGTATACGAATGCGAGCCCGCTGCTCGGATAGGCCTTGGAAAGCGCTATCATGTACTCCGCTCCACCCATGCTGACTATGGTTCCCGCGGTGCCAACATTTATGTTCTGGGCCGAGCTTATCGCAACCGAGGTGCCGCCCGATGTTATCAGGTAGTATGCGCCGCCTATTATGAGTATGAGCACTATGACCAGCACCACGAGCCCCACAGGTATGTGGATTCTGTGTCCGTGGTGGTGCGGAGGCCTCTGCCCTGCCCCGAAGTTCTGCTGGTGAGCCATCTAATCGTAATCTATTGGTGAAGAAGGGTTTAAATAGTTTATACCAAGCAAGCGGATGAGAAGCCTAATATTACTTTTTATCCATACGTATCCGGTGACCATATGGCAACAGGCGACCTTGCTAAGGAGAGCACCGACATACTCGACATCATAAACGAGAGGCAGCAGATAGCATACACGGACCTGAGCGACCTCATGTTCAGCAGGGGGATGGGCGAGCCGGCGCTAAAGAGGGGGCTTGCCGACCTGGAGGGCAAGAAGATAATAATATCGAGGAGCAGCGGCGGCATAATGATGTACTACCTGCTCCAGCAGCAGGACACGCTGAGGAAGGTCCTCATAGTGGAGGACGACAAGAACATCAACAAGCTGATGGCGCTCTCGATAGGAAAGGGATTCGAGGTCTCGCAGATATATGACGGCGGCGAGGCAATCACCTCCGTGAGGAAGAACAAGCCCGACCTGGTGATACTGGACTTGATGCTTCCGCACAAGGACGGCCTCGACATCTGCCAGACGATCAAGACCGACACTGCAATCAACAACACCATAGTCATACTTGTAAGCGCGATGGACCCGACGAGCAACAGGTTCAAGGGGATAAAGTACGGCGCCGATTACTACGTGAAGAAGCCTTTTGACCCGAGCGAGCTCAGGAGCCTGGTCACCGTCTTCCTGAAGAAGAAGGGGAAGAGGTTCGACCCGCTCATAGACCTGCCTGACGAGGAGAGGATGTCAAAGGAGCTCGAGAGGTCGATAAAGCAGGGCAAGGAGTACTCGATAGGCACCATCAGGATAAAGAACTTTGACGACTACGCAAGGAGGTTCGGCGAGAAATCCGCGATGGTTATACTTAGGCTGATATCGCAGCTGCTGCAGGACATAATACGCGGAAAGGAGCAGAGCATGTATGTCGGTTTCCTAACCAGCAGCGTCTTCGTGATAGGCGGCAACTCGCCAGATGTGGAAGAGAGCGTGGACAAGGTGAAGAAGGAGTTCAGCGCTGTGATGCCGTTCATATTGCAGGACGAGGGCTACAAGCCCATCAACATGGAGCTCGGAATAGAAGAGCTATACGAGAAGGAGTCTATACCAAAGCTCGAGTTGATGTACGAGCAGTCTGAGAAGACCAAGCTGAAGGAGAGGAGGGACAAGATACTCAAGAGCAAGGGCGTCCAGCCGAAGGGCGACATAGGCTCCTACACCTACGAGGAACTGCAGAACATGCTGGGGAGCGGCGAGGATGACCTCACCATAAAGATAACGAGGGACCTCAACGGCGTCAGGCTGCAGGTGAGCAGGGACGAGGGAGAAGGCGATTAGCGGTTGATCTGTTGGAGAGGAGCAAGAGGGCGCAGGCCGCACTGGACTTTATGGTCTCGTATGGCGTAGCGCTCCTTGTCATCACCATCGCCATCGCGATCGTCTTCCAGATCGGGCTGTTCAATCCCCAGCTTGCGCCCACATACTGTGACGCGTCGCCAGGATTCTCGTGCCTCAACTACAACCTCAACAGCACGGGCGCGCTCACGGTCACGTTCTCGCAGGCAATTGGGGGAACCATCACGATAGTGGGCGCAGGATGCTCGACGCAGGCGAACGGTCTCACTGTCAGCCCCGCTTTCGGCAATGTGGGTGTGATACCATATTCGACAGGCCCGCAATTCTATCCCACAAACGCTCTCAGGGGCAACATAGTGATGTATTCGAGCTCGACCTCATCCATGACAATGTACTGCTACGGCCCCACCGGCAAGGTGGGCGGGCAGAAGGGCAACTCCTTCACCGGCTTGGTATGGCTTAACTACTCCGTATCCTCAATGCCTGCGACAAACTCGATACAGCAAGTTGCTGCTGTCTCAGCGAAGTACACTTAACGATCGGTA
Organism: Candidatus Acidiferrales bacterium; assembly: GCA_035534575.1. Lineage (GTDB taxonomy): Archaea > Micrarchaeota > Micrarchaeia > Micrarchaeales > Micrarchaeaceae > JAGWFU01. The sequence goes on along the minus strand of DATLRT010000016.1, from coordinate 9,750 downwards.
ATCCTATGAAAGAGAGAATGGTGATAGCAATAACCGGAATGCCGGGAAGCGGCAAGTCGACCGCGATAGAGCTCCTCGAGGGCATGAAGTTCACTGTGATAAACATCTCGGACTACATAAAGGAGGAGATGGAATTGGAGCACATACCGCTCACGCACAAGAATCTGGAGGACTTCGCCGTGGAGCTGCGTAAGCGGCTGGGACCAGGCGCGCCCGTCATACTCGCCACAAGGGGACTGAACAGGATAAAGGGCGACGTCGCCATCGCGGGCATGAGGGACATAGACGAGATAAACTACCTCCGCGACAAGCTTGGGCTCAAGCTTCCGCTCATCATAATATCGCTCCCTACCAAGGAGAGGTATCTCAGGATAAAGCACAGGCACATCAAGGGGGACATAAAGGACTACAAGGAGTTCGCATGGCGGGACAGGAGGAACATGAAGCTAGGCATAGGCAAGGTGCTGGCCAAGGCTGACATGGTGATAGCGAACACCGGCACCAGAGCCGAGTTCAGGAAGAGCCTCAAGGACACCGTTGATATCCTTAGGGCAAGTGCTAAATAATTAACATGGGATACTATCAGTAAGGTGTACAAATGAACAAGGTTGTTTTCGTTGCGCTTTTTGCATCGCTCATGCTTATCCCGTACATCACCAACGCCACCTACGTGAGCGTGGTGGAGCCATTCAACGCAACGATAAACGCCAGCAACGCAACGGTCTATCTCGGAAAGGTAGGGCCGGGGCAGACTTTCTACGTGACCATATCCGCGGCTACGACTTACAATGGCGTAGCATATCCGATAGGGTGGGACAAGCTGGCTGTGTCAAGGCTGCCTCAGGGTTGGCTAGCGCAGAACTCATCGCTTTACACATCTCTGATATCCGCAAAGATAACGGTCTCCCCGAGCGCGGCCAACGGGACCTACCCGATAAACATGAGCGCTGTCAACGTGGGCAACTACTCAAAGCTTGGGGCGATAAACTTCAAGGCTGTGGTCAACGTGACGCCCGACGTCTTCAAGCTTTCAGTGCATCCGACCAACATCAGCACCGGCCCGGGACAGCCGGCCGACATATACGTTACGATAAACAACACCGGAGTCTCTGACAGCCCGTTCCAGATAGCAGTGCACAACCTGCCGGCGTGGAACGTTACCGATACCGTGATAGCGCTGCACCACACATCGCAGGACTTCGTCTACCCGGTGTTCATCAACGAGCCGGGCTCATACCACGCAAACCTTTACGTCAGCTCTTTCGCTAGCCCGCTCATATACAAGCAGACCAACGTCACGATAGTGACCAAGGCCAGCGTCCCCAACGACTACGCTGCGCTGGGGCAGGGAGCTCCGATATTCCCGATAACCTACGAGCCCGCATACTCCGTGATGTACCTCATCAACCTGCTCGCAAGGCACATCTGATTCCTGTTCCGACTGATTTCATATCTTGTGATTGAATGGCCAAGGCAAACAAAACTACCGGCAAGAAGGAGAAGCCCGAGAAGGAGAGCAAGAGCAAGGAGGTAAAGGGCTGCTTCATCAAGGCTGAGAAGCTCACCGACCTCGCAAGGTATGTATGTGGAGTCGACCATGGCGTCACGCCGCTGTTCTCAATAAAGGTCGGCAGCGCCTACAGGCTGTTCGCCCTCGGCTCAAAGCTCAAGGGAGTCAGGCTGCTGTACAGCTACGACGTCCCCAACTCATCCGGCTTCCTCGTCTACAACCCGTGGATCGAGGGCAACGAGACCGCAGAGGTGAGGGAGAACCCGAGCGAGGGGCAGGACTTCAAGGCGTTCAAGGTTCCCATAATGGAGCTTGTGGAAAACATCTACAAGGAGACCAAGACCGCGGCCAAGGACTTCAAGGCCGTCAAGAAGGTGGAGCTGAGGGACTACAGGTCGCTTGTGAAGGCGATGCTGGCGCTCGCTGACCACTTCAACGTAATGCCCGAGCTTTACTCCTTCACGTACAAGGGGGAGCGTGTTGTGGGATGCTTCGACATCTTCAACGAGTCGGGGATGAAGACATTCGCTTACGCGAAGACGGGAAAGAAGGAGAGCTTCAACTACATACACTACGATTTCAGCACTAACAGCGTGACTCTGTCCAACACGCTCAACGAGAAGCGCCAGGGCGCGGCAAGGATAATCAACGTAGAGGGTTTCCCCTTCTTCTGAGCCCTCAGTAATTTCTGCTCTTCGGTCTGGCGCTGACCACCATGCCCTCCTTTCTCCCCAGGTTTCCCAACTTCTGCATGTTTTGCAGCGAAGTCAGGAAAGCCTCTGAGCGCTTGCTGTTCTTCTGCACCGCCTCGATTCCCGGAAGCTCCATTCCGGTCGCCGCGGTCACGAGAGCACCGCCGCCTGTGCACTTGTAGCCCGGCAGCTTCTCAGCCACGCCGAGCTCCTCCGCTATCCTTTGCGTGTGCCCGCCCGCAAGCACGGTGTATATCCCTCTTCTTGCAAGCTCCTCAAGCACGAATCTTGTCCCGATGTTGAATATCGGCTCCTCTATCTTGCCGAGAGGGCCCCTCATTATCACCGACTTCACCTCTTTGAGCTCCCTGCTCAGCATCTCCGCGGTCTTGGGGCCTATGTCCAGTGCGCTGGCCTCTTTGGGTATGTGGTCAACGCCGTACTCCTCCCTGTTCTTCCCCCTTGAAACCGCAACGTCCATGGGCAAAATTATCCTATCCCTGTGCGAAGCAAGCATCTCCTTCACATTCGGAATCTCCTTGGCGTACTTTTCCGTGAAAGCCTCCGTCTCCTTTCCTATGCTCTTTCCCTCCGCGATGAGGAAGACGTTACCTATGAGCCCGCCTATGAAAACCTTGCCCGCGATGCCGCTGTCGAGTATGCCCTTCACGTACTTGACTCCGTCCTTAACCTTGCCGCCGCCTATTATGAACATCCTTGAGCTTGCATCGTCATCGAGTATCTTTTCAAGTGCCTTGAATTCGTTGACCAGGCTGTTCCCCACAAAAGCTGGAATCTCATAAGGCGGTGCCACCATTGATGCATGGTTTCTGTGGATTGTGGCGAAAGCGTTCTGTATGTAAATGTGCGCAACCTCCTTGAGCTTCCTTGCTATCTCCGAGTTGCAGTGCGCATCGCCAATCACGTCTTTGGTCTCATCGACGCTTCTCCTTATGTTGTCAAGCAGCATCACCTCCCCTGCCTTCATCGCCCCTATCTCCGCCTTCAGGTCTGCTTTGTAATGGTCGACGAACTTGACCACGTTGAATAGAATGTCGGAAAGCACTCTTCTGTGCTGCTCCAGCGATATGAAATCGGATTCGCCCTCCTTGCCCTGGTGGGAAAGTACGAGAACCTTTGCGCCCCTCTGGGTGAGCCAGGTAATGTCCTCCTTGTACGCCCTTATCTTGGCGTTGTCGGTTATCATGCCATCGCTGTTGACCGGGGAGTTTATGTCCACCCTCATAGCTACAACAAGGTTTGTCAGGTCGTCGGGCAGGTTATGCATGTGCAATCCGTCTAGACTTCCGACTAGTTCATGTATGTCCTGACCCACGAGACCACAATTAGCGTTTTCCGATTAAGCTTTAAATAGGTTTCACGGCTCAGCCCTGTAGCTGTATCCTTGCCCCTATCGGTATGCTCTGGTTCATAGAGGTTTCCAGCACCCCGCTGCCAACGTAGCACTGCCCATGCGTGGATTCGGGCACCGCGTTGTAGGCGTAGATCACTGTCATATTGTTGTCGAGCCAGTACTGCCTCAGAGGGATCTCTGTGTTCTTCATCCAGAAGCATAAGGATGTCGTGTTCTGGAAGTAGAAGAGCATGCCCATGCACGGCGATATGCCCTTGCAGTCGCCTATCGAGCTCTGGTTCATGTATCCGCGCTCCGCAAGATTCTCCGTGTCGGCAAGGTAAACGCCATAATTGGTATTCACTCCGTTGTAGCTAAGCGTCATCATCGTAGCGGGGAAGGCGCTGTCAAGGCTGGTTGCGCCCGAATGGCCGGGCGATAATATGACTATGCCACCTATAACCGCCAGCATGGCAACTCCGACAAAGGCGCCCAACATCTTGTAGCGGGAGCCTATCTGCTTCTCTATCTCCCCCTCTGCATTGAGGACATTCCCCTCAGAGTCCATGTGTACCATGTCAATCCTTGAGTATCAGGTATTTGTAAAACAGCGCCGCAACTATCGCTCCGAGTATCGGCCCTATCCAGTATACATACCAGTTTGCGAAGAACATCGATGCTATAGTCGGCCCTATGGCCCTTGCAGGGTTCATTGCCCCTCCTGTGAAAGGGCCTATTGCAAGCACGTCCACCATTACTGTAAGGCCAATCGCGAAGCCGCCCACCTTGACTGCCCTCTTGTCTATCGCAGTGCCGAACACTACAAATACAAGGAAGAATGTCGCCACCGCCTCAAACAGTATTCCTTGCAGCGTTCCGGTAGACGATCCAAGCCCCGGAGTTCCGTAATGAACCGCAGCGCCAGCCGCGGCAGGATAAAGCGCAAGCAGGAACAGCCCTCCCACGAAGGCTCCGACAAGCTGAGACGCTATGTACACAACGGCGTCGGGTTTCGATATCTTTCCAGCGACAAGCGCGCCTATCGTGACTGCGGGGTTGATGTGCCCACCCGATATGTTCATGGCCACCGTGACTGCCAGCGCAAGTGCAACTCCGTTGGCCAACGCTATAATCAGTAATGCGGGATATGTGGGCGCAAGTGCGTATGTCGCAATTACCGCGCCCGCGCCTATAAATGTGAGAAGAAAGGTTCCGAAGGCCTCAACTAACGCCTTCTGCCCTATCGTCGGATTTTTGGCCATTGGTTTTCACTTTTTGGCCGCAGCCTTATTGTCCTCGGAAGTTACGGTTGTCATATAACTCCTTATGAGTGCCGTTATGTCCTTCTGAGTCTTCTTTTTCGAGGTTGCGCTCATGCTAACTACCTAAGTTATCTACTATCCGCCTTCGAAATATATAAGCCTTTCTGGAGCCTTTTATAGTCCCAATTCCGCCAAGATTTAGGCCTTATTTTCTTTACCAAAAGCCGTGGCTTCAAATCAAATACGTTTTTATAGCTGAACGTGTGAAATACACAATACGTGGGCTCGTAACTCAGGCTGGCTAGAGTGGCGGTCTTTTAAACCGTACGTCGGGGGTTCAAAATCCATGATGAAAATCCCCCCGAGCCCGCGTTTAATGTAGCAACAAGGGTAGGCAAAGCCTTAAATATTTTATTATAATATATTATAATGTGATACCATGCCAGAAGTTGTAGAGGTAAAACTCAGGAGGATAGGAACCTCTTTCGGCGTGATAATACCGAGGAGATTTATAACGGGCGAACATGAGGGGTCCATGATATCCATCTCTATCCTGAAAAAGCAGAGAAAGGGGATGATAAACAGGTATCTGGGCATAGCAAAGGGCTCGAAGCCCTTCAACAGGGCTCACGAAGAGGACAGGGTGTAAACATGGCCGTTCTGCTGGACACTTCCGCATGGATAGAGTATTTTATCGGCAGCAAGCACGGCAAAAGGGTCTCTGAAACCCTGCATTCCGGCGATTCAAACACCTGCATAGTCAGCATTGCGGAAGTGGAACAATGGGCATTAAAGAATGGCCAGGATCCCTCGCTGCTGGTTGAGGCGGTGGATGGGCTGAGCAACGTGGTTCAATTGGATAAAGATATTGCCAGAATGGCTGGCGAAATAAACTTCAAGAGAAAAAAGGCCATCAAGAAGTGGGGCATGGTAGATTCACTCATACTTGCAACCGCAATCAAGTACGGTTTGAAGGTTTTGACCAAGGACTCCGATTTTAGGGGATTGTCCAACACTATACTATTAAGCGAAGTCACTTAAAACCGAGGAGCGCCAAGGCTTAAATACCTGCCGTATCAATATATTATCTGTATTCGCACCCTATTTAGTAAAGGCTAAATAGTAAGATGATAAAACCTTATCATGCCAGGGTGGCAGAATCCGGTAACGCGTGCGCCTGGAAACAATCCAGGAAGCGCATGGCTCTTCGGAGCCTTTTGGGTTCAAATGCAATCCATTTTGCTGAATATCCCAACCCTGGCGTAAGTGATGTTTATGGCTGAAAACAAGGAAGAAGCACAGAATAAGGAACAGAAGCAGGAGAAGCCGGAGGGCCAGGGCAAGGAGGGAGGCCACGGCAAGCAGAAGAGGGAGATTAACGCCAACGTATCCTCAATAGTGAGGGTCGCGGGCAAGGACGTAAACGGTTCTCTGAACATGCAGAGGGCGCTCAGCAAGGTCAAGGGCATAGGGATGAACATGTCAAGGGCACTCTCGCTCGTCATCGAGGAGAAGCTGGCGATACCCCGCTCAACCGAGATAGGAACGCTGAGCGAGAAGCAGATGGAAGATGTTGAAGCAATCATAAAGGAGCCGGCAAGCGCCGGGATACCGGATTTCATGCTTAACAGGAACAAGGACATGGAGACGGGAAAGACCATGCACTTTGTCAGCAACGACCTTATGTTCGCCACGAGGCAGGACATAGCGAGGGATGTTACGCTTAAGGACTGGAGAGGCCACAAGCACCAGTACGGCCAGAAGGTGAGGGGACAGCGCACCAGGTCCACAGGAAGGACCGGAGTCACTGTCGGAGTCACCAAGAAGGCAATCGCTGCAGCGGCGAAGCCGGCAACCGCCGGAGCGCCGGGCGCAGAGAAGAAGAAGTGAGTGATTAATTGGGATCAGCTAAGAGAAATAGAAAGAAGTTCGAGAAGCCGAAGGAGCGATGGAACCTTGCAAGGATAAAGGGAGACAACACGCTGGTCGAGGAGTACGGGCTCAAGAACATGAAGGAGCTCTGGAAGGTCCAGACCGAGATCAGCAGGATCAGGGGCAACGTAAGGAAGCTGCTTTCCGGAGGCTCGCACTTCGAGGACGTAAAGGAGAGGCTTATCGGAAGGCTGGTCAAGCTCGGAATAGCTACCAACACCACCACTCTCGACGACCTGCTCGACCTGAAGGAGCGCTCGCTCCTCGACAGGAGGCTCCAGAGCGTAGTATTCAAGAAGGGAATGGCAAGGACGGTTAAGCAGGCGAGGCAGCTCACGGTCCACGGCTTCATAGCGATAGACGGGAAGAAGGTTGACAGACCCAGCTACCTGGTGGACGCAAGCCTGGAAAGCAGGATAACCTACCGCAGGCCCATAGACATAATGGCCCAGAAGGTTGAGAAGCCAGCCGAGGCAAAGGGAGAGGAGGCGCCGGTTGCGGAGGCGGCGGCTCAGGAGGCTCCGGCAACGGAGCAGGCGGAAACAAACACAAGTGAATGATCATGGCAAAGAAAGCCGACAACAAGGACAAGAAGGGAGGCAAGGAGGCTCCGGCAAAGGGAGGAGCCGCAGCTGCGCAGGGAAAGAAGCCGAAGGAGATAGTCTCCTATGAGGCAAAGGCCCTCGAGCAGCCGACTGTCAAGCCGAAGGGAGAGAGGCTCGCTGTCGCCCACGTATACTCGTCCAAGAACGACACCATAATCACGCTCACGGACATAAGCGGGTCCGAGACCATAGCGGTCGGAAGCGGTGGAATGGTGGTTAACGCTGATTCGCAGGAAGGATCCCCCTATGCTGCTATGCAGGCTGCATACAAGGTTGCAGCCGCAGCCAAGGAAAAGGGAATCACCAACGTCATAATCCAGATAAGGGCGCCAGGAGGCCACGGGCCTAAGACGCCTGGACCCGGAGCTCAGGCCGTAGTCAGGGTGCTCGCAAGGAGCGGACTAAGGGTCAACAGGATCGAGGACGTAACCCCGATACCGACCGACTCGACAAGGAGGCCAGGAGGACGAAGGGGAAGGAGAGTGTAAGGAACTCACTTGAGTATCCTTGCAATCCCGTTATCGGCATCAAGCTCGACGAGGTCGCCGTCCCTTATTATCTTAGTAACGTTAGCGGCGCCCACGATGCAGGGCAGCTTGAGCTCGCGCGAGACGATGGCTGCGTGGCTGGTTATCCCGCCCTCCTCCGCTATTATGCCAGCAGCACGTTCCATTGCAGGGACGAAGTCAGGGATAGTCGATATCGCGATCATTATGTCACCCTTCTTCACCTTGTGAAGCTCGGACATGGAGCTCACCACTATGGCGCGCCCCTTTGCGTAGCCCTGCGACGCTGTCACGCCCCTTATCTCCTCTGAAGCGGTGGAGGACCTCTGGTATCCTATCACCTGCAAAGCTGCCGCTACCCCCTCTCCAGACACGCATCTGACCTTGTGCGATTCGTCATAATAGAGCACGAATCCGCTCTCCATCCTCTCGCCCACAACCTTTTTGTCCACGTTTGTCCCCTTGGTCAGGAACCCAATCATCTCATCTGAGGTCATGTAGGAGGCGTCCGTCAGCGTCATCCCCATCCTCCTGGCTATCTCCCCGTACATAACTTGCGCGTCGCAGAACCTTGTCCTCTTGATGTCGTCCTTGAAGTCCTTCAGGTACACCATCCTACGTGTCCTGTCAAAGAGCGCTCTTTCCCTTTTCGATGGCTTCAGAATAGCCATCGCCCGCTCATAGGTGATTGAATCTTTTTTCTTGTCCGTCTTTATGTTTTTCACGTAGTCCGAGAACTGCCTAAAGGTGAATGCAGGATAATGGTAGTCGGGGCAAGGTATCCATCTGTACTTGATGTGGAGCTTTTTCCTCTCCGACAGACTCATCTTAGGCCACCTTACCGCTACGGCCCTGAGCTTGTAAAGCGGCGACTTGTTCTCCGGGCTCAACACCACACCATACATCGCCAGTATCTTTTCCTTGGACAGCCCCGCCTTCTGCCCGAGCCGCTCCAGCACCTCCTTGGTCTCGTTCGCGTATATGTTGTTCAGCTCCCACAGCGTCCAGTCGTACGCTATGTAATGAAGATCGTTGTTCATGTAGTCGATGAACATCTTCGCAAGCGCCTTGTCGCTCTCCTGCTTAATATCGGCGTTGGCAATCCGCTCGACCATGGCCAGCGCACCGCTTGTCGCCCTGAAGAATCCCGCATCGAGCGTTTTGAAGTTGGCCTCCGACCAGAGATACCTCTTCTTCAGCGCATCCCCGAATCTTTTCCATCCTGCGGTATGGACGCAGCATACCTCGTTGCCGTCCTCCGGCACGAATATCTCGCCGTAGAAAGGGGCCGGCACAACACCCCCCTTAACCTCCGGCGATATTGATCTTGTGCAGATGGCGCAGAACTGTACGCCGAACTCCCTTGCGGCAATACGTGTGTAGTCCATCGCACCACTGCTCTGCATTAAATCTGTTCCAGCCTTATGCTGTAGGGCTTTATGAAAGCGATAAGCTGCTTGCCGTTCCTGACGTGGCACTTGACTCCGTTGTTAGTTGTGTGGAAGCCCAGTCTCTCCAGTATCATCGAGTCGGTCCTGTCTCCCCTTATGAATATACCCTTCTTGTCTATCCCGCCATTCGCGTCGAACATCCCTGCGATGTAGCTCGCCGAGTACTCGTTCTTGTACTTGAATATCCTCTCCCTGTCGTCCAGCGCCTGCTCAAAAAGCCTCTTCAGCTTCGAGTTGTAGAAGAGCGCCTTCGTCCCCACCTCCGTGGTCTCTATCAGCATCTTGTCGGGCTTGACGCCCAGCTTCTGCACCGCTATCTGTATGAAGCGCTGCAGCATCCGCTCGTTGTCCGTCTCCAGGCATATGCACGGCTCCTCCTTCCTGTTGGTCTTGTAGGTGCCGAGCATGTAGGATACGTCCGGATTCAATTCAAGCTTG
>DATLRT010000015.1:0-81513 GCA_035534575.1 Candidatus Acidiferrales bacterium | reverse complement strand
ATCAGGGACATTCAAGCCACCGGTGGGAACGCAGGAGACCATCCTGTTCAGCCTGAACTACCAGCTCTGCAACGGAAAGACGAAGGCATCATGCGCCTCGGCGCAGTACAAGTCAGCAGGGCAATCGTCACAGACGATGGCTCCGTCATCAATATTGTTTCACACGCTCATCATACAGACAAATCCGACAAGCGGAACTGTGAACCTCAACGGGGTCACGTACCTGAATGGCGCTAACGTGCTGCTCCTCACCAACCAGTACAGCGCCTACGCAATACCGCCCTCAGGATACAAATTCACCCTATGGGGAGTCAGCGGCGGATCCGGCCTCTCCTCAACAGTCACACCGAACACCATACTCAACTTCAGCTCGAACGGCACGGTCACCGCATCATTCAACTCCATAGGGCCCACCTCGACCGTGACACTTACATCTACCTCGACATCGACCACAACATCAACCAGCAGCACTACAATATTGACCTATCCGCTTACCATGACGGGCAGCCCTGGAGGCGATGGCGCTCTGTCCCCGACCTCAAGCAGTTACAATTCGGGCTCGGTCCAGACGATAACGGCCACGCCGAACAGCGGCTTTACGTTCGGGGGATGGACAGGCAGCGGAACGGGCTCGTATACTGGAAGCGCGAACCCAAGCTCGGTGACCATGGGAGGGGCGATAACCGAAACTGGCGCGTTCACGACCAACGTGGTGTACACCGAGAGCGGGCTTGCGGGCGGAACCTCGTGGTCTGTAACGCTCAACGGCAACCTCTTGTCGTCTACGGGAAGCACGATAACATTCACGGGGATAGTGCCGGGCTCTTATTCTTGGAGCACGGCCGCCGCCATAAGCTGCGGAACGGGATGCCAGTACTCCGCATCAACAAGCTCTGGGACCATATCGACCACCTCGGGCTCTGCGTCACAAGGCATAACTTACACCACACAGTACTACTTGACAATGGCGGCGGGCGCCAATGGCGCGGTCTCGCCAAGCAGTGCATGGTACAATTCGGGACAGGTGGTGACAATAACCGCAACGCCGAACAGCGGCTATTTGCTTAGCTCCTGGACAGGCACGGGAACGGGCTCCTACAGCGGGGCCACCAATCCGTCCAGTGTCACTATGAGCGCGGCTATATCGGAAACGGCGGCTTTCGCATCTAGCGCGGCGTACCCAAGTACTCCCTCGTTCACCACATACGGCAGCTGGTCCACAGGCACTTATAACACGCAAGTAAGCCCTGGCAGCACCATTGCAAGCGACGGAAGCTACGGGTACCTAAATACCCAGGACTCATGGACAGCACAGGATGAGGGTGCTTACTGGATATGGGACTTCGGCAGCTCCATGACCAAGACGTTCACAGTAAAGTGGTATCAGGCAACAACGCCCAACGGCGGATACTGCGTGAGCTTCAGCACCACGCTTTACGCCTCCAATGATGGGTCCACATGGACGCAGATAGCAACGTATACGGCCTCCGGGGCCGGAAGCTACGGGAGCTCTGGCTCGCCCATAGTCTCAACCATAACCGGTACGTACAGGTACATAAAGGCGCAAGAGTATTCGACGGTGTCGTGCCTGACAGCCCCCGGGCAGACGTATGTAGACACAGTCTATGCACAGTGAGCAGATTGGAATGTTGAACAATATGACTACAGGAATGATGCAATGCAACCGGTAAAGATACTGATCTTGGTGGCGATACTTGCAGTGGTAGCAGCAACCGCATATTACTGGTTCTTCTACATCGCCTATCCGCCGTACAGCACTTTCTGGGGCAACCACTGCGACCTGGGCGCGGGCTGGAGGTGCATATCGCCCAGCATAGCGACCAACGGGCTGCTCACGCTGGGCTTGGAACAGTCCGTATCGCCTAGCGTAAACATAACTTCAGTGGGCTGCAATGGGGTGGGAGCACCCACCGGGCTGACCATCATGAATCCGCAGAGGAGACTAAACTCTGGGCAGAACGTCACCATTTCAGTCCAATGCCACAGCTCGAACTCAACCCAGTTTGGCGGGGCTGCTGGGAACGCATACTCGGGCTACCTTGTCATCAGCTATACGAATCCTTCAGGAGTGAATATCACCATTCCGGGGCTGCTGAACCTGAAGAGAGGGTAAAGGCGAAATTGGCTGCCTGAAAAGAGCGGGATGCAGGTAGCAAAACTCTTTTAAGGATGAACATTCAAAGCTGAATCAATGAGGCGCGATGAGGGCAGTCGCCGGATTCCTCGCGCCAGCGGATGTGTCTGAATGTACGACTCTAGCACTGATGATAAGTGGAACGCGTATTGGCGAGACAAGAGGCTGAACGAGTTTGACGAGAGCGACACCAAGAGGAAGGTGTACGCCATAGACACCCCGCCTCCGTTCACCTCTGGCACGCTGCATATGGGCCACGTGATGAGCTACACGCTTATCGACTTCGTCGCAAGGTACAAGCGCATGAGGGGATTCAATGTCCTGTATCCGCAGGGATGGGACACCCAAGGATTCCCAACCGAGAAAGCTGTGGAGAAGAAGTTCGGCAAAGGGCTGCCAAGAGAGGAGTTCTACAACAGGTGCTCGGAGATGGCGACCGAGAACCTCGCTGCGATGAAGGCGCAAATGTTCAGGCTGGGCTTCTCCTCTGACGACAGGTTCGAGTACGTTACCATGTCAGCAGAGTACAGGGCCAAGGTCCAGCTCTCACTGCTGATGATGCACGAGAAGGGGCTGGTATACAGGGAAAGGTACCCCGTTGAATGGTGCAGCTCGTGCAGATCCGCAATAGCCAACGCCGAGGCGGAGGACAAGAGCCAGGAGTCGACCCTTGCGCACCTCAATTTCAGCATTAAGGGAGAGAAGGGGAAGCACATAACGATAGCGACCACTAGGGCGGAGTTGCTGCACGGATGCGTGGCTCTGGCGGTAAACCCGAAGGACGAGAGGTACAGCCATTTGATAGGAAAGACGGCTGTGTCACCGCTCTTCGAGAAAGAGATTATGATAATAGGAGACGACAACGTCGAGAAGGAGTTCGGTACAGGTGCTGAGATGGTATGCACCTTCGGCGACAAGGAGGACAGGGCTATGTACTACAGGCACAAGCTCAAGTCGGTGGAGTCGCTTGACGAGAAGGGAATGCTGATGAACGCGGGAGAGTTCACTGGCCTCAAGATAGCGGACGCGAGGAATGCCGTTCTGGACGCGCTGGAGAAGAGCGGCGCGCTGGTCAAGAGGGAGAGCATAACGCACAACGTAAAGGTGCACGACAGGTGCGGGACCGAGATAGAGCTTATAATGTCGACCCAGTGGTTCGTCAAGATAAAGGAATATGTCAGCAAGATAAAGGCGCTGGGCGACGAGATGAGGTGGATACCGGAGTTCACCCACCAGTACCTCGATGACTGGGCCAATTTCATAGATTGGGACTGGATAATATCAAGGAATAGGGTGTTCGGCACTCCGCTGCCGTTCTGGTACTGCGAGAAGTGCGGGCACACCCATCTTCCAAAGAGGGAGGACCTCCCGGTCAACCCTGCGGCGCAGAAGTCGCCGGTTGAGAAGTGCCCGAAGTGCGGAGGCGGAATGGTGGGCGAGACAGCCACTGCGGACGTTTGGATAGACTCATCTATAACGCCACTAGTGATATCCGGATGGCCGGACAACAAGGCGCTGATGGAGAGGGCACTGCCAGCCAACCTGAGGCTGCAGGGAACCGAGATAATAAGGACGTGGGCGTTTTACACGATATTCAGGACATGGACACTCACAGGAAAGAGGGCGTTCGACAACGTGCTGATACACGGTATGGTGCTAGGCACCGACGGCAAGCGCATGCACAAGAGCAAGGGCAACGGCATATCGCCTGACGACCTGTTCCAGAAGTACCCAGTAGATGCGATAAGGCTGTGGGCCGCGCTGAGCGGCGCCATAGGCAAGGACAAGCCGTTCATATACAACGACATAGACTACGCGAAGAGCTTCCTGACCAAGCTGTTCAACTCGGCGGCGTTCGTCAGGACCGCCACCGCGGAGATAAAGAAGCCCAAGGTGGAGCCTAGCAAGGATCTCGGCATCTTCGACATATGGATACTCAACAGGCTCAACACTGTGACAAAGCAGGTTGAGGAGTCCTATGAGGCAGCCAACTTCTACGACGCAACCAACGCGGTGATAAACTTCTACTGGCACGAGTTCTGCGACTACTACCTTGAGAACGTAAAGCACAGGGTGTACTCGACCGAGCCCGGAATGGCAAAGAGCAGGCACGCGGCGGCGTTCGTCCTGGACCACGTGCTTTCTTCCACGCTGAAACTGCTTTTCCCAATAATACCCCACGCTGCGGAGGAGGTAAACTCGATGTTCGAAAGGGGGAGCATGACAGCCGAGATCTTCCCCACGCACGTGGAGAGGCCGAGGGCGCCCGACTACGTGATAAACGGCATCGTCTACGCGAACGAGCTTGTCGACGTGGACTACGAGGACGCGGGGGCTTTTGTCAACGGAATCATCTCCGAGGTGAGGAAAGCCAAGGCATCGGGCAGGATAGCGCTTAACAAGGAGATATCATCAATTAATATAAAGGTTCCTGAAGAATATTATAAGGCTACCCTGACCGCCGTAGAGGAGGTTAGGCAGATATGCAAGGCCAAGGATGTTAGCGTTTCTAAAGGCGCTTATTCTGTTGGGATTCAGGTATAGTAGCGATTTAGCATAGCAAAATAAAGCGTGTTGTTCATGGCAAAGATGCATTCAAAAAAGCAGGGCAAGTCCAAGTCAAGGAAGCCGGTCATGGGAGCGGTTCAGCTGCCCCAGGGCATACCAGCAAAGGCTCAGATAGTGGAGATAATAACAGGCTATGCGAAGCAGGGCATGAGCCCGCAGATGATAGGGCTCAAGCTGAAGACGGAGCACAACGTCCCTTATATAAAGGAGATAATGGGACAAAGGCTGGTGACGATACTCAAGGAGAAGAAGCTCGCTAACGCGCTTCCCTATGACATGCTCGACCTGATGAAGAAGGCTGTCAACATGAGGCACCACATGGAGAAGAACAAGCAGGACGCGAGCAACAAGCTCAGGCTCAGCAGGACCGAGTCCAAGATATGGAGGCTTTCAAAGTATTACATGAGGGAGGGAGTCCTTCCGAACGGATGGAGGTACGACCCGAAGCAGGCAGAGCTCCTGATAAAGGGATCATAATTGTATTGGTAAGATAACATGGCACTTCAAAAGAAAGTTGACAAGTGGAAGCTCAAGCAGTGGTTCGCGGTTTACTCGCCGAAGGTCTTCAACGAGAGCGTGGTCGGAGAGATGCCGGCAAACGACGAGAAGGCGGCGATGGGAAGGAAGATAGTCATCAGCCTCGACACGCTGACGAAGAACCCTTCGCACGCGTACACGAACGCGGTGCTCAAGGTAGAGTACGTGCAGGGGACATCGGCAAGGACCAAGCTGGTGGCGCTGGAGCAGCTCTACAGCTACACGAGGTCGCTGGTGAGGAGATACAGGAGCATCGCCACATCGGTCATACCTGTCACCACAAAGGACGGGACGATGATGGTGGTCAAGATGATCGCGGTCACAAGGAGGAGAACTGCGCACAGCAAGATACTGGGCATAAGGAAGGAGATGAACCAGCTCGTGGAGGCGTACGCGAAGGAGAACGACGCGGCTCCGATGGTGAGCGCCATAATAGACGGCAAGTTCCAGGCGGAGCTGGCCGGCAAGCTCGGCCACATAGCGGACCTCAACAAGCTCGAAGTAAGGAAGCTCGAGATAAAGTGAGCCCGATGGGCCCCGTCCCCAGAGCAAAGAAAGCTTATAGGGACGACATCGAGACAAAGGCACAAATCCTGCAGGTTATAGAGCTTAGAGGGGCAGAGGGCTGCAAGGTCTCTTATCTAGGACGGTTCGCAAATCTTTCCCATGCGAAAGTAAAGGAGTACCTTGCCATTCTTGACAAATTAAGGCTGGTGGACACTGTCGCACTGGGCGGCGGCATAACAGTATACAGGATAACTGACAACGGCAAGAAAGCTTTGGCGGATTATAAGGATGTCAGGAACAAATTCATGCTCAGGGCAGAGGGCCAAAAGCCATCCATACTAGATCTCGATTTGGAAAATTAGCTTAATCCTATCAGGAGCACACCGGCTGCTATGACTACAACGCCAATCCACCTGAGGAGCGGAACGCTCTCTGAGAGTATTGTCGCGGCGAATATCGTGGTGAATATGTAGCTCAGGCCGCCTATGCTGTAGGCCCAGCTCAGGTGCATCCTGCTCAGGACGTAGAAGTACATCACAGTTGCTATCATGTAAGCGATGAAGCCCGCAACGATGAGCTCTACGAAGAGGGAGTGCACGCCGAAGGCGTACTTGAACAGGAACTGGCCCACCGCGCCCAGGAAAGTGGACACTAGCAGGATGCCGATGCCCAATCTCTTGTCGCTCGCCATTTGATCACTTAGGTTGTCACTGCCACTATTGCTATCCCCAGGAAGATAAGCACGACGCCCAGTATCCTGAGCATGCCCAGCTTCTCCTTGAGAAACACGGATGAGAGTATCGCTATGAATATGAAAGATGCGGCGAATGTGGGATAGACGAACGAGAGATCGGCTGCCGACAGCGCGTAAAGGTATATCACGAACGCCACGAGGTAGATGAGTACGCCTGCGACTATCATCTTGTTCTTCGCGAGCCTGAGCATGTCCCACCTGGTGTGAAGCCTATCCTTAAGCCCCTTTTTGAACAGTATCTGCGAGAAAGAGACAAGAAGAGCCGCAATAAGTGTTATAAATATGACAGCGTATATACTCACGAACACCACCGGTTAGTAGATGACAAAGATAGAACTGCCAATCATTACATCAGCAATTACAATGGCACTTGTGATATTGGTAATAGGCGTATTTATACACTTCGGAGCCTCCGCCATCTTCTACACGCTGCTCTTCATCGGAATCGCATTTGGCTTCCTGAACGGCTGGCTGATATCGAGACATGAGCGTATGAAGGAGGGTATGCCGCCGGTGCACAAGTCGTACACGAGGATACCCGAAAGAAGGCATAGGGCAAAGAAGACAGTAAGGAAGTAAGTGAGAGTAAGGCTGCTTTGATGAACATCCTCATAATTGCGGAGAAGCCTAGCGTTGCGCTAAGGATAGCGATGGCGCTGGGCAATGACAACCAGAGGAAGGTCATGGCTGACGGCGTGAGCTACTACGAGATAAAGGAGCCCAAGAACATGATATACATCGCGGCCGCGGTTGGCCACGTCTTCACGATACACCAGGCGGACAAGGAAAGGAACTACCCGGTGCTCAACGTGGAGTGGGCGGCCTCCTACAAGGTCAACGCCAAGTCGGATTACACCAAGAAGTACCTTGACGTGTTCGTTGACCTGGCGCCGAAGGTTGACATGTTCATAAACGCCTGCGACTACGACACGGAGGGCACGGTAATAGGCACAAACATAATCAAGTTCGTGGGAGGCAAGGAGGGCGAGAAGAAGGCGAAGAGGATGAAGTTCTCCACCACTACGGTGCCGGACCTCAAGGAGTCATACGCGCACCTGATGCCGCTCGACATGGGCAACTTCAAGGCGGGAGAGGCGAGGCACATACTCGACTGGCTGTGGGGGATAAACCTGAGCAGGGCCCTCACGAGCGCAATATCCGCCAACAGGTTCACCAACGCGCTCAGCATAGGCAGGGTGCAGGGGCCCACTCTCGCGATACTTGCGAAGAGGGAGATAGAGATAGGCGACTTCGTGCCCAGCCCGTTCTGGAGGATAAGCTCGATGGTTGAGCAGATGGAGTTCCTCAACACGCGTGGGGACATGAAGGACTATCAGGTGGCGCAGAAGGCGCTCGACTCCAGCAGGGAAGAGATGAAGAACTCTGTGGTGAAGGACATAGAGAGCACCGAGCAGAGCATAAAGCCGTTCCCGCCGTTCGACCTCACAACTCTGCAGCTGGAGGCGGCAAAGGCGTTCAGGCTCGACCCGACCGCCACGCTTGCTACCGCGCAGTCGCTCTACGAGCGCTCGTTTATATCTTACCCGAGAACGTCATCGCAGAAGCTGCCGCCGAGCCTGGGCCTGTCCAGGATAATAGCGGAGCTGGCAAGGAATCCCAATTACTCTGAGCACGCGAAGAGGCTCATCAAGGAGAAGAGGTTCGCCCCGATGGAGGGAATCAAGACTGACGAGGCCCACCCCGCGATCTACCCCACAGGCATACAGGCCAGCGGGCTCTCTGACGTTGAGGAGAGGCTGTACGACCTCATCACAAGAAGGTTCCTTTCATGCTTCGCGCCCAACGCGAAGGTCGCAAGGACGAGAGTAGTGGTGGCAATGGGGCAGGAGACATACTCAGCCAACGGCGCGATGATACTCGACAAGGGATGGCTGGCCTACTACCCGTTCACGACGCTCAGCGAGAAGACTCTGCCGCAGCTCAAGAAGGGGCAGAAGGTCAAGGCATCATCGGTGGACATGAGGGAGATGATGACACAGCCGCCGAAGCGGTACTCCAAGGCCCAGCTCATAGCCGAGCTTGAGAAGAGGAACCTCGGGACAAAGGCGACAAGGGCCGCGATAATAGACACCCTGTTCAGGAGGAACTACATAGAGGGCACCAGCATAAACGTCACCGAGTTCGGTATGAGCGTTTACGAGACGCTCAACACCAACGCGAACATGATAGTCAACGAGGAGACCACGAAGACGCTTGAGGAGGACATGGAACAGATAGTGATAGGCAAGAAGAGCGAGGAGGAGGTCATAGCGGAGGGCAAGAAGATGCTCATCGAGGCGCTCGCCACCTTCGACAAGAACAAGACGAACATAACTGAGGCGATGAGGAAGGGGCTGCAGGCGAGCGAGACGCTTGGGCCGTGCCCGAAGGACGGGGGAAACCTCGTGATAAGGAGGTCGAAGGTGGGCAAGTTCTTCGCCGCGTGCGCGAACTACCCGAAGTGCACCACCACGTTCTCGGTGCCGCAGAACGCTAAGATAGTGCCGACAGGGAGAGTGTGCGAGCACTGCCACACGCCGATAATAAAGGTCGTAAGGAGGGCGAAGAGGCCGTTCGAGATGGACCTTGACCCCAACTGCATAACGAAGAAGGAATGGGCCAAGAAGGATGATGGAGGAGGAAGTGCAGAGGATCAGTCAGCTGCGCCAGCTGCTCAATCGGCAACCCAGATTGCCAAGCCAGTTGAAAAGCCGGCAGTTGCAGCAAAGCCGCCAGTGGTGAAGAAGCCAAAGGCTGCGGCGAAGCCTGCCAAGAAGGCGACGAAGAAGAAGGTGCTATGATGTTCATACCGCAATCGTACAGGAGACTGAAGAGGGGGCCGCAGGTCATGCTGCCCAAGGACATTGGAATGGTAATAACATACACCGGGCTGAACAGGAACAGCGTGTGCGTGGATGCGGGGACGGGAAGCGGATGGCTTGCCGTAGCGCTGGCGCGGGTGTGCAAGGAGGTTTACAGCTACGACACCAGAGACGAGTTCAGCAAGATAGCGGAGAGGAACAGGGTCGCAGAGGGGCTTGACAACCTCCACCTCAAGCAGGGGGACGTGACCAAGAAGATTGAGGAGAAGAATGTTGACCTAGTGACGCTGGACCTGCCCAACTCCCATCTGGCGGTCGGCAAGGCGAACAAGGCGCTCAAGAAGGACGGCTACATATTCGGCTACCTGCCCCACATGGAACAGGTGAAGATCTTCGTCTCGAGGCTTGAGAAGTATAAGTTCGTGAACATATTCATCTGCGAGGTAATAGTGAGGGACATGCTGGTCAGGGAGCAGGGAATCAGGCCATCGACCAAGGGTGTGTGGCACACCGCTTATCTCGTCTTCGCGCAGAAGGCGTAACCGACTCAGTAGACTTCGTCTGTGGTGAGCTTGCGATGTATGACACCCTTGCTGAATTCGTATAGCGGACCATCCACTCTGCCGACCGATCCATCAGGGCGTATGCAGGATGCCTCGAACCCTCCTTCCACTTTCTTCAAGACGAAGAGCGCCTTCAGGTTCGCCACTGATGTGTACATTACAGCAGTGCCGATCTCGAACTTTTTATCTTCGTGGATACGCTCCAGAATGTGCTCAAAGCTTCCTACGGACATGCCCCCTCCCTTCATGTTTGACAGATATATGAAGTTGGGCGCGTCGTCAGGATGAACCAGTTGGAGGAAGGATGCAGCGTCGATATGGAATGCGTTTATGGTCGGAATCTTTTGCTTGAGCTCGACCCTGCCGATTATGCTCAGCATGCTGTCTCCGGCCACCTTGAAACCGTAGACCCTTTTATTAGCACCGTCTTTTCCAGATACGGAAGTAATCTCAATCTCGTCCCTTCCGCGTATCTTTATCTCTCCAACTTTCTTCCCAGTGTCCACGTTTTTTATGCTGCAAGTGTTAGTGCCGTGGCTGGAGATGGGCATCCTCAAATCATTTGCGTTAAGCGGGAGCAGCGCAGAATTTTTCATGGAGCCGATAGGGTAGGGCTCCAGCTGCCAGAGTGAGTCAGTGTTGATTTTCATCTCGTTGTAAGAAAACGTGAATGTGGATTCGAGGTATCCGCCTTCCTTTAGCCCCCTATTGGCGTTGGTCACCTCAAAGGCAATGCCGTGCCTTGCCATGTGGTTCATTCGCTCCGAAAGATGGGACAGATTCAGCAGCTGCATCACATTGATGTCAATGGCGCATATGCTGTCCATCTCCTTTCCACTATCGGCCAGAGCGCTGACGAGCCTGAGGTACTGCGTGCCTCCGCCAGTTATGCCTGCGAACCTTATCTTGCTGAGCTTGCTCTCTGCGGCCATTGTAGTGATCAATGGCAGAGCCTTGTGGAATCCTTCATTGCTTATCGGGTAGTTAACGGCAGTCTTGAAGAACTTGCTGGTTATCGGCCCGTCTTGGCGCAGTATCTCCTTGACCCTATGGTTGTATTCGGTGACGAATCCCCCGTTCTTGGTCTTATTCAGGTTGGGAATAGTCTTGGCTCCCCAATTGGCATACGACATAGCATTCGAATGGATTGGGCGGCTCCAAATATATATAACTGCCTGGCTGGAAAGAAGCTCTCGCTGATGGGGTGTTTTTACCGTTTTATGAGGAGAGAAGCAAAATAGGCGTATGCAGGTGCATACGCCTGGGTGGATGAGAATAGGGTTTATAGGATACGCGTGATCCGACTTGTGTACATGTTTAGTGAATAACGTATTCGACCCGAAGGCTTATAAACCTTCCTATAGGGTTGGGAACCTCCACTAAAAGAGATGCAGGCCTCACTTGGACTTGAAGCCCATGTACTTGTTGACGAGGTCAACCGCCTGCTGGACCGCCTTCTTTATGTCGTTGGATGTCCTCGCTCCGGTGCAGATAATCTTCCCGTTCTTGAACAGCAGAAGCGCGGCCTTTGGGTCGTGCACCTTGTATATTGCGCCAGGGAACTGCTCGGGCTCGTAGTCTATGTCGTGGGAGAGCTTGGCCAGTCCGTAAAGGTCAAGGTCCACGTCCAGCTCTGCCTTTGCAACCATGTTCTCAACCCTGTAGGTGGGCCTGAGCACAGCGCGCTTGTGAGGGGTCGCGGATGAAGACGACCTTCTAGAGGGTCCCTTTGCCATTTAAGCACCAATTTCAAGAGTAATTGTATCCGTAGGTTTAAAAGCCTATCAGACCACCGAGGCGAGCCTCTTGAGGACAAGGTATGCTGCAACGCAGGTGGGCAGTTCCTCCGTTGCGGACTCGTATGGTCCGTACTCCTTTCCAGCCATCGCGAACTTGGGTGCCTTTGTTACCCTAACTCGCAGGCTCCCTCCCTTGAATGCTATCGCATCCTTCATGGGGTCGAAGGCCTTGAGCGCGGCTATGCTCGGTATGGTCTTGGCGATCAGGCCGGTGTCGCCGTGCAGCGTGCCCGGCATCCTTATCAGGTGGTAGAGGTCGTTGGTGACGTTCTTGTCTATCGACTCGCTCTGGCCTATCGAGATGCCCTTGAGCACGTTGCCCCAAAACTCCGCCTTCTTGGGTATGTTGACCTTGTCCCAGTTGCCAGTGGTTATCCCGAGTATGACCTCCGCCCTCTTCCTTATCAACAGGTTTGCCTCAGTCTTCTCTATGCCCAGCGCCTGGAGCGAGCTCGTGCCCTCGTTGATCGCCTTTATTATCCCGTTTGCCAGCTTGCCTCCCCAGCCGTAGTCCGTGGGCTTCGGTCCCTCGAGCCTCTTGCCCTTCATGCCCAAGGACGGGAAGAAAGAGGTGAGCTCTATGTTGTTGCCAGCTATGTAATCGCTTATGCCCTTCCTCGCGTCGCCATCCAGGCCGAAGATGCTGTCCCCGTAAACGTGCACGTGGTATCCCCTGTTGCCGCTGAAGTTTATGCCCAGCTGGGACTCACTGAAGCCGAAGTCCGGAAGCAGGAAGTCTTCAATGAGGCGTATTGTCTCCTCCTTAACGGAATCGAGGCAGTTCCTGCATACCCACTTGCCGCCATGCTCAAGCTTGCACTCGAGCTTCAGGTCGTCCGCGTCAAGGTCGAACACTAGCTCCGCGCCTATGAGCCCCTTGCTCTCCATCGGCCTGCCGTCGGGCCTCTGGTAGTATGCGGATGAGTACGAGACGAATGGCGGGAGGTTCTTGACCAGATACTCGCTTAGCTCCTTCCCAGTCTTGAACGTGGTGTGCCTATATGCGATCTTCTTCTCGAAGTCACCGAACCCGAACTCCCTCTTCTCCACATTGGTGGGTGCTATCTCGGTGGCCTTCTGGTAGTAACCTTTGATGAGCGACCTGACCCACTCCATCGACTTGTTGTCTAGCACGGAATCACTTGTATCTGGATGCCTGCCTTGATCCCTTTGTAGCGCGTCCACGTTTGGAGGAGGATGCCGCCTGCCTCTTGCCGATGAAGAGTGCACCCAGTATTATAGCGACCATGGCGACAAGCGCTGCCATGCCCACAGAACCGAACCCTAGCGCGTAGCTGCCGACCTGCACGTCAGTCGCAACGGTGTTGGGCGCGTATACGTAGCCGTACTCGAGCGTCTTGCCGGCGGTCGCGCCGTTAGTGTTCGATGCCGAGAAGAGCTCGTACTTCCCTGCGGACTGAGTGATTGGCGTCTGCGTTACATAGAAGGGCTGGGGGCCCGGCGAGCCGTAATACTCGGTGAGCACCCTGTGGGCGCCAGTGCCACAGACGTTGAAGTCGGTTGTGAACGCGCCGTTGGCATCCGTCTGCACGATTGCCACGAGACCCATCTGGGACGTGAGTATGCCGTTGCCCGTTGATGTTGAAGGGCTGCAGTACTGGTAGTTGCCGATATTGGAATCGTACGCCACTGAGGGCAGGCCAAAGTTGCCGTAGATGTTGCACTGGTTCGGCGTCGCGGTTGTGAGCAGGCTCTGCGGTTCCGGCGCGCACTCTCCTGCGGTCGCGCCGTAGTTGGTGTGGAACATTATCGTGTTGGCGATTGTTGGTGCGGTGGGTCCTTGCGACAGAGAAGCGAGCGGGTCTGCGAGCGGGCAACCGCCGCCAGATGTGCCGAAGGCGCACTGCAGTGCATATTGGTAGTACGGCCCAGGTGTCTGGCTGGGCGCCGAGTCCGGTGACATCGTGCCGCTGAAGAAGTTCATGTTGTTGTCGTAATAGACATAGACGGGCGAGCCCACGGGGAGCGGGTAGGTGCCCACAGTGTTGGTGTATGTCGCTATCCCCGCCACGGTTATGCTGGTCTCGTTGGCGTTGAGGGCGTTGACTGTGACGACCGGATTGGGCGCTATCTGCGCGATGTTGGCGAAGTCCACGCTGAGCGGCATGTATATCGCGTTGTTGAACCTGTCCACGAAGGTGTATATCAGCCTATTGTAACCGATGAACGAGTTCTCCGGAGTGGAGAAGCCGATGGAGTAGAGCTGCGATGCCTGGCGTATGAGTTCGAAGAGGGAGAGGTAGTTGAGCTGGGAGTAGTTGGCGTAGGTGAGCCCGCTCTGTCCCTGGAACACCTTGCTCGGGTCCGTGGAGTAGTAGTACATGCTCGGGCATGTAGAGCCGCAGCCTGGGCCGACCTTGTTCAGGTTGACAGGGTCCGCAGCCATCGACTGTTGGAGGCTGTATCCGGGATATGTGCTGCCGCCTGCCTGCTGGACGAGGTAGTTCTCCTGGTAGTTGAGCGCCTGCACCGAGTTCACCACCATCGGGCTCGTGTAGCCGTTGGGGTCGATGTTGCCGGGGCTTATGGTCCTGTTTATGTAAACAGCTCCGAACAGCCTGTTGGTGAATGTGGATATCTCGAGGTTGGGCATAGTGACCAGGTTAGCGTCCGAGACGTTGGCTATGTAGTAGTTGTCGCCCGGGGAGAACTTCGAGTATGTGTTGCCGCCCTCTATCGTGTTGTTGAGCGAGTTGCTTCTTGGCAGGTTGACCCTTGCGTATGCGTACTGCACCACAGTGCCCTGCGCCTGATTGCCCGTGAGTCCAGATGTTGATGCCGTGCATGCGGGTTCCTCCTGAGCGCAGTGGGTTCCACCGCCCTTGAGGCTGCCGGCGAACCTGACGCAGTGGTAGTAGTTTGGAGGCGGGGTGCCTGCAACAACTTCTCCCTGGATTGAGCCCGAGTTGCTATACGAGTTGGAGCCGGTGACAGCACTGTTGAGGACATAAGTTATCTTGTAAGGTATCAGCACGTACCCGGAGATGATGCTGTTCACGTAAGTGTTGGGCTGTGATGTCACTGTTCCTCCTCCCGTAATAGGGTTGGAGAGCGAGCTGCCGACCTGCTGCGGGTTTATCTGCGACGCGGCTGTGGATGCCTGCTGGCACTGCTGTGACGAGCCCGGCACGCTTGCGCCGAGGGGCGGGCAGTTGATGCCTTCGGGGAAGAGCGATGAGATTACATTCTGCAGCGACAGGTACTGCTGCGGGGATCCCTGAGACTCGATATAATTGAACGAGCTTGGCACTCCCATCACCGGAGGATACATCTGCGTCACCGTCTGCGCGAAGGTGCTGCTGTAAGTGCAAGGAGAGCCGGCGCCGAAGTTCTGGTCTGTGTAACACACATATGGTGCCTCGGCTGCGAGCGATACCTGGGTGTAGTTCACCAGCGACGGCCTGAACACCAGTAGCTCGGAGTAGAGCGGCGCGGGGGTTGCCCCGAACAGCGTGGTGTAGATCTGGTCCAGAAGGCCCTCGGACGTGGGCTTGAAGACATGCGCTATCAAATATGAGGTGCCGTTGAAGTCTGTTGTGAAACCGAGGTCGTTGAGGTTCGGACCCACTACGCCTGTTGGGCTTACCAGCGGCCCTATTGGCATATAGGGTGATGAGGCCAGCCCAGGGGAGGTAGGGGAGTAGGTGCAGTCCGCTGCGCAGTATGACACGGATGTCGCGGGGCTCAGCGCCACGTTTGCGGAGAGCACCCAGCCGTAGGGGGGCATATGGTCCGCCCCTATATTGCCCGAGTATGTGTAGCCGCTGCCCAGCAGCACCGTGTTGGCGGCCGTGGACTGTATCGGAAGCTCGATGCCGTTGTAGCTGAATGCCCTGAGCAGCAGCTCCGCGGAGTGCATGTTGTTTACGTCCACGGTCCAGTTGTCGAGCACGTAGATTATCCCCTGCGAGTCGGATATCGCTATCGGGTGGTGGTTTTGCGCCTGGTCGGCCACAAGCGCCTGCCCCTGGTATGCGCTCGCAATTGTTGGGCTGTTGTACGGGCCGCCGTTGGCGAGGTAGGCCACGACATTCATGGTGTACTGCGAGTTCGAGAACGAGAGAGGTATGTTGCCCGTGTACTTGTAATCCGATGTCTCGAATATGTGGATGAAGCCCGGAGAAGAGACGTTCGCCATGTAGATGAACTGCCCGCCAGGCGAGGCCGCGAGCTGGTCAGAGGAGATGAAGTTGTCGTCAGGCGTGTTTATGGTGATTGGCAGCTGGACCATCCCGTTTGCCAGCACTGCGGCTATCTTGAAGCTCTTGTATCCGCCCACGCTGGCGGCGGTGTTTGCGCCCAGAACGAAGACATCGTTGTTGTAGTCCGATGCGATTGCCTGGGGCAGTATGCCGAGCGCGGAGCCCGTGCTTGTTGCTTGTGCCCCCCAGAATGAGGAGGATGATGAGCTGAGCTGGTATATGTTGGTGATGTAGAGATTCTGCGACTGCTGCTGCTGGGAGTTGGACCAGTATGTCTGCCACTCGCTGTTCCAGGTCATTGAGCCGTCGGTCGTGAACGCCACGCTGCCGGGCTGGTAGTTGGATACGTTGTAGTCCCCCTTGGGTATGAAGCGCATCACGAACAGGTTGGATGTGGTCTGCGAGTCGAAGCACAGCCATCCGCAGCTGGACGTGGAGTTGAGCACGTATACGAAGTCGTCAGGCGATGCGGATATGTAGGTCGGGTCTGGGAGCTCACCAGTCGCATACGTGCCTATGGTCTTTCCTTTGGGGTCGAAGGTAAGGGCGCTGGCTGCCGCCTGCGTGAGCGAGCTGAGTATAGTTGATGTTTGAGTGGTGAGAGCTGTGCCCTGCTGCGAGTAAACGTTAAGCAGGTCAGGCGCAAAAACGCCGAGATAGCTGCCGGTGGGCTGCGCGGTGTGCTGGCCAGCGAAGAACCCCGCATCAGTGAAGAACGGAAACGGGTCGAGGTTCTGTGCCGCGCTCCCGAAGTTGTGTGGGCTGTACAGGTCGAGCGAGAGATTGAGCACCGCGTTGGACGTCTTGACATTCAGCTCGCTTGTTGTGCTAGGCAGCGATATGTTGTATAGCAGGTAGGGCAGCACGCTCACGGGGGACCCGCCGCCGGTTGCAATGGGTATGTTGGCGTTCTCTATGGACTGTATGCTGAGGCTCAGCCCGAAGTTGTATGAGTAGGAGCAGCTCCACTGGTAGTTGGTGCCGCTGGAGTCTTGATTGAAGTTCTGCACGAAAGTGTAAGCGTTGCCGCCATTGAACGACTGGGAGGTGTAGCTCTGCCACAGCGATAGCTCTATCGCATTGAAGCCGCTGAAGTCTGCCCTCTTCGCGTCCCATCCCCAGACGCCCTGCTGTGCCTGTGCGGGCACCTGCTGGAAGATGTAGGACTCCGTGTTGTACCCGTTGGATATGTCGAATGTGCTCGATGCAATGGAGTTGGTTGCTCCCGAGTATGCCAAGTTGCTGATCAGGCCAGTGGCAGCATTGGTGAACGTGAGATTGGCTATGGAGCCAGTGACGGGGGCGTAACCGTTCCATGTGATGGATGTGGTCACCTTCGCCCCGGATGTGAGCGGGGTGTTGATGGTCTGGCACATGTTCCCTCCAATGAACGATGCGAGGTTGGAGCTGAACAAGTTGGTGACAGAACCTGGCGATGCGGGGCAGCTTATGAGCCAGAGCGCGTTTGCGGTGTTGTCGTTGAGCACGTTGACCGCGAGAGGCGACTGCGACACAGAGGACTGCTGCACTCCGCCCGCAATCTTGCCGTTGAGCGCATAGGGGTCGTAATGGGTCGTGGTGGTGTTGTAGTCCGTTATGATGCAGCTCCCCTGGTCGTAGTAACTGCTGCTGCTTCCTCCGGTGCCGTAGGTGGTCAGCTGGGGCTGGTCCTTGCACCAGTACGAGGAATAGCTGCCGCTGGGGAGGGTGATGGTCTTGGAGTTGTCGTAACCGCCGTTGCAGTATGTAGTCTGGCTGGAGCTGTAGCTCCCACCGCCGACAAAGGTGCCAGTGCAGCCCATTGAGCTTGCCTCGCCGGTGTCTGTAGGTCCCCCAGTATTACACATGTCGCCGCAGGAAGGTTGGCAGTAGCCGCACGATATGATGTGGCCCTCGATGTTCTGGCCCGCTATGGAGGATGCGGGGCAGTCCTTGCTCTTCGGGATTACGCATGGGCCGTTTGGAGTGGTCTGAAACTGTACCGTGGACGAGTTGGTGTAATTGGCGGCGTATGACTGGGCCGGAATAATAAGCATTAAGGAGACGGCGAAAAGGGCGAAGGTAAACGCGTAGTAAGTTTTATCTCTTGCCAATATATCCACCGGCGCGAAGCCCGACCCTTAGGATAGTTGTCAGTATACCTTAATATATTTTCTGACGCAGAGAGTTACGGGAGAGAATGGGAGAGATAGAGAAGAGTCTGTTCTGGATAGGTCACGGGAGCTTCTACATAAAGAGCGGAGGCAAGACTATAGTCATAGATCCCTTCAAGATTACCGAGAAGATGAAGGAGAAGGCGGACATACTGCTGATAACCCACGGCCACTTCGACCACTGCAATGATGAGGATGTGAGGAGGGTGGTGAAGGAGGGCACTCGCATAATATCCGCAGAGGGGTGCGACGCTGTCAATGGCTACAAGAACGTCACGATAGCGAAGCCCGGATTCAAGCACATGATTGATGGAATAGAAATAGAGGCGGTTCCCGCTTACAATACCGATCCGAAGAAACAGGGGTACCACCCAAAATCAAGGAACTGGGTGGGCTACGTGATAAGAATCCCAGGCATGGTGGTGTACCACGCTGGCGACACCGACTTCATACCAGAGATGGCGGAGCTGAAGGGAAAGGGGATAGATGTTGCGCTGCTGCCAGTAGGGGGCACTTACACGATGGGCCTTGAGGAGGCGATACGCGCAGCCGAAGCCATAGGCGCAAGGCACACGGTGCCGATGCATTTCAAGAATCTTCTAGGTAAGGAGGGCTCGGAGCTGGCGATAAGGGAGTTCAAGGTCAGGGTGAAGGGTGCGCTGATACTTGAGGAGGTTCAGGAACCTACTTACGGATTCTGAGATGCGTAAAGCGACTCCGCGACCTCGAATATCATCGTAGGCTCCATCTGGAAGGGCCTCATCTCCTGGTCGCCGAACGAGCCGGCGATTTCGAGAGCCGCATCCTTTGACATGCCAAGCTGCTTTGCGCAGTCGACCAGCGCGTTCTTTATCCTCTTCTTCTTGTGGGACATTATCGCGCCGATTACCTCCCTGACCTCTTCCCGTATCCCGTTGCCCTTGGGCTTGAGGTAGGCAACAGTCGACATCACCTCGGGCTCGGGATAGAAGCTGTCGGGCGGAACGTCGAATATGCCGGTCACCTTGAACTGCAGTGCGGAGATGACGCTCAACTTTGAGTACTCGCGCGTGCCCGGAACTGCCAGCATGCGGTCGACAAACTCCTTCTGCATGCAGAGGACCGCGGGCATGTTCTTCTGCGAGAGCCACATTATCACCTTGCTAGACAGGTTGTACGGTATGTTCGATACCATTATGTCCATGCTGCCCAGCTGCCCCTCCTTCAGGTCGAAGAAATCGGAGTTTATCAGCGTCAGCTTCTTTGACCTCATGTTGTCGGAGAGGTACTCGAACATCCTGGTGTCCTTCTCCACTGATGTGACGCTCTTCGCCACCTTGAGCAGGCTGGCTGTGAGTATGCCGAGCCCGGGCCCGAGCTCCAGCACGTCCCTTCCCCTCGCGTACTCCGCCTCGCTCTTGGCTATCTCGGAGTTGAGCAGGAAGTTCTGGCTGAGCCTCTTTGAGTAGCCCATGTTCTTGATTATGCCTTTGTAGTCTGTTGCCGCCATGCGAACGCCTTTGTGATGATATTATATACCTTGTTTTTTTATTATAGCTTATGCCCAAGGCCCAGAGCGCCATCGAGTTCATGTCGGGATACGGCTTCGTCTTCCTCATAATCGCCATAGCCCTCGCCATGCTCTTCCTCTTCTCAAGTGTGCCTGCAACGGTCTTGCCAACGCAGTGCAACTTCCTCAGCGGATTCTCTTGCACGGACGCGATATATACAAACACTCCCACGGGATCCTCTCTGTTCCTCACTGCGGTTGACACTCAGCCGGGCATAGTCAACATCAGTGCGTTCAGCGGTTACATAAACTTCATCCCGAGCAACACGGGGGCATGCGCGCCTGCGGTGGCGACATCCGGGCAGGTCGTCTACTGCACGGCAAACTTCACCTTCAGGCCGAAGCTCGGCAACATATACTCTGGCTCGTTCAAGGCAACGGCCAACTACTGCGCCGGCGGGGCGAGCAACCTCTCCACAGCACCTTGCCCCGTCAACTCCATAACGGCCTTCACCTACGGAGGCAATGTAAGGGCACAGTCGTCCTTCTTACCGCTCACGGGAGTCTGGCAGCTGCCGGTCAACGTGATAAACAGCCAATCCAGCCCCGTGCAGCAACAGGGGCAGATAATGATTTCATTCCAACCGCTCACATACAACGCCTATGAGAAAAGCGACCTGGGCAACATTAGATTTTACTCAGGAGCAAAGGAGCTGAACAGCTGGTGCGAGTACAACTGCACCAGCTCGTCCGCAATCAATACGCTATTCTGGATCAAGCTGCCGCAGGGAATACCTGCAAACACCAACACGGTAATCAGCATGTACTTCATGCCCAAGACCGTGGAATACGACGGGATATTCGCGGGAGAGGCTCCGCAGCTCAGCCAGAGCTATGCGCAGTATGACAACGGGGGCCACATATTCAACGGTTATACTACATTCGGAGGCCTTTCTGCACTACCTGCAGGCTGGACTAACCAGGTCTCCACAATAGCTTTCAATCCCACCAACATGAATATAATGCAGGCTTCGGGTTCAACCAACGAAGCAGTTTATACCACTTCTTTATACTCTCAAGCTCAAGACCCATTTGTACTGGATATGCTATTGGGAACTACATCTTCCTCATGGTTTGCAGGAAATGTTGGACTTGCACCAGTAATAGTAGGTTCAGCCTGCTCGGATTACGCAACAGGAACTTGGTACTATACCGGGACGATTTTTGCATATGCAACTGGGAACTGTGGCGTCTCGGATGGAACCCCAATTACCACTTACACTACGTCCACAAATTATTTGGTGACGATGTCTTATGTTTCAGCTACAAACATTAACGATGCGATAAATTATGGCGCTTCACAATCAAGCAATTATGCCCAAGGCGCATATAACTATTTGAGTTTTCAGGTCAATCCAAATCAGGGTTCTAATTTTAACGTGTATTGGGTAAGATATCGTGCATATCCCCCTAATGGAGTCATGCCAACCACCAGCTTCGGCACCACCAGCAAGGTCGGCTAAGGGGGCAACGGATATATACCTTTTCCACTAAATAGCATTGATTGGAATGGCCCAGAGAATCCTCCTAGGTAAGGTGAAGGCATTCGACATGATGGGCAGCATGGCAGCGCTGCAGCTTGACGACGAGGTGGCGGTCGGGGACCACATAAGGGTGGAGAAGGACGGCAAGGGATTCGAGCAGAAGGTAGCCGACCTACGACTGCAGAACATAAACGTAAGGAAGGGTTTCAGCGGCAACGCGGTGCAGATAAAGCTGAACATGCCAGCGGAGGAAGGAAGCAGCGTGTACAAGATGGTCTGACATTTTTGCCCCATTAGCTCAGTGGTAGAGCGTTTGCATGGTAAACTTTTTGGCAGTCCAAAAAGCGCCGTAAAGCAAAAGGTCGAGGGTTCAATTCCCTCTTGGGGCTTACATTCCTAATAGTCGAAAGATCCAGATTATCGTTTTGATATTCCGCCATTTAATCTGGTCAGGAACTCAGTTGCGTTGTCGGTAAGGCTCAGCATCGAACCCTTCTCAGTGATATGGAGATAGATAAGCTTCTTTTCCAGCATGTATGTGATAAGCTCGGATGCCTTCTGTTCGCTCACGCCGTGGCTGATTATTACTCCCTTGGCCTCCATGAACAGGCAACTCTTGCTTCTCTCCTCCCGCACGAATGTGAGCAAACGCCTGACCTCGCCAGGAGATTTTGCAACGAGATTTTTTATCTCGTCGTCAGTATGCGTGCGTGCAAGAGGATCCATAAGCTTTTGGGGGTTCATAGTTTTTGTCGTGAACATATAGTCATCTGGTCGGATTGGTCTAGCATTGTTCTCTGCTGCAAGAATATTTAAACGTTGCCGAAACTCCTCTGCATCGGATTTAAATTTCTGCGCTACCAATTGAACATGTGAGCTTACGCAGGAACACAATACGCCGCACGCGAAGAGAGGGCTTCTGATAGCCTTCGAGGGCATAGACGCCTCCGGAAAGAGCACTCACTCGGAGATGCTGCAGCGATGGATCGGCAACAGCTCAAGCGTGCTGACAAGGGAGCCCTCGGGGGGGAGGATAGGCAAGTTCACCAAGAACGAGGTGCGGAAAAACGACGACAAGTTCAACGACGCCGCGATACAGACGCTCTTCATCGCCGACAGGATAGACCACCTTGACAGGCTGATAATGCCGCTGATGGAGAAAGGCATGACGGTGATAACTGACAGGTACATGTACTCCACGATGACTTATGGCGCAGCGCACGGGATAGACATGGAGTCGCTCATCAGTATACACAAGTCGCTCAATGTGCCGGAGGCTGACCTGATATTCTACATAAGGATAAGTCCCGAGACCGCGATGGCAAGGGCGCACCAGAGGATGCTCAACCTCGACGAGAGGTTCGAGAACATAAAGAGCCAAGTGGAGATAAGCAAGGCCTACGACAGGCTGATCGCCCTCAATCCCGAAAGGTGGATAATAATAGATGGAGAGAGGAGCGTGGACGAGGTCCAGAGACAGATAATAGGCGAGTGGAAGAAATTCTCGCAGGGAGTCAGGGCATGAACTCCGGACCGAGCTGCTTGAGCATGTCCGTGTTTGAGGAGAAGTAATCCCTTGCGGGCTTCAGCATATCTATCAGAGAGAGAGCGACCGCCTTCTTCAGGTCCATAGGGTGAAGCTTCTTCTCTATGAACGCGCTTTCCAGCGAGGCG
Source organism: Candidatus Acidiferrales bacterium (assembly GCA_035534575.1). Taxonomy (GTDB): domain Archaea; phylum Micrarchaeota; class Micrarchaeia; order Micrarchaeales; family Micrarchaeaceae; genus JAGWFU01. The sequence continues at coordinate 58,725 of DATLRT010000015.1, read as the reverse complement.
TAAGAGTCGAAGCTCGCGTCGCCGCCGTACTTGCTCTCCCTATGTATCTCAAGCTTGCCCACTATGGGGAAGAGTATGTACCTCACCAGTTCAAGCACGGGGTTTGCCTCGGCCTGACCCACGGGGCAGTTCGCGCCGTCCATCTTCTTCCTTATCGCATCCTCCGAATCGTAAATCTTTATGTGGCCGTTGGGTTCCGATGCGCTCATCTTCTTGCCGTCTCCCCTAAGTGAGAGTATGACCGGCGTCATAATCTCCATCCTGCTCTTGTAACCCAGTAGCGGGTGTATGTCCCTCGCCAGGGCGAAGACGTGCCTCTGGTCTATTCCGCCGAGCTGTATGTCGACGTCAAGGTACTGCTCGTCCAGAGCTTGCATGATGGGGTAGATGAGCTCGCTCACCTTGGTGTCCTTCATCCTCGTCACCTCAGATGCCGCCCTCATAGCCCTCTTCTCAGTGACTATGCTGGATGCCCTGAGGAGGTCGAAAACGTATTTCCTCTCAAACTGGTATGACGAGCCCACCACGAAGTCCGGCTTGCCCTTCCACGGCAGCGCGAGCTCAATGCACTTCCTGTAGTACTCCACCTTCGCCTCGTGCTGGTCCCACTTGGTCTTCTGATCGTCCAGCGATGCGTGGACATCGGCAAGCAGTATCTTGGTGTCTATCCCCGCCGCCTGGAAGTCGAACACCTTCCCGAGGGGCACGAAGTACCCTAGATGGACCGGGCCAGTGGGCGCGGTGCCGTAATAGGCGGAAAGCCCCTTCTTCCCTTCAAGCGCCGTCTTCAGCTCTTCGAGCGTCAGAACCTCTGCAGTGTTCCTCGTCGCCAAAGAGAGCCTGTCATGGCCCTTTCCCGCCGCCATTCGATTACCTTTGTTTGGATTCGATTGCAAGTAATTTAACTGTTTCCAAATACCAACGGGGAAAGTGACCACAAGTTATAAATATATAGTCTGTATATAGACTACTGCTTGTGATGGCATGAAGACGATAATGGTGAGTGACGAGGCTTACAGGAAATTGGCGTCCATAAAGGGAAAAAGGAGTTTTACAATAGCGATCTCAGAGCTGGTCGACTGGTTCAAGGGTAAGAACAAGTCAGACATAATGGAATTTGCCGGGATACTCAGTGATGATGATGCCAATGCGTTGCATGAGGAAGTCGGGAAGATAAGGAAGAGCTTCAGGGCGAGAACATGAGGATATTTCTTGATTCTTCGGCTATAATCGAGTTCCTGAGGAACAATGGCAAGGTAGTAGAAGCAATAGGGCGGGCAGACGAGTTTTACACCAGTTCGCTATGCGCCTATGAGGTGTTGCTAGGTGAAAAATACATGGAGGAGAAGGGCGTAAAGTCTCGTTATAAGGACACATTGGCGTTCTTCGAAAGGATGGCGACTGTGCCATTCAGCCATTCTGATGCATTGTTCGCTGCAGGATTAATGGCTAAGCTGACGCTCAAGGGGAAGAAAGTCGACGAGATTGATGTGCTCATAGCCGCCCAGGCCATCGCCCATCAGGCTCAGGTGCTGACCATGGATTCCAGGCACTTCAAGGTTATCAAGGACGAGACGGGCTTATCCCTACAGACATTATAGAAGGGTATGGCGCAGTCCGGACATATAATCGCTGTCGTCGGGAGTGGCTTTATAAATGTATCGATTTGTCGAGGGCATAGGTATATATATTTGGTAAGGACAATCTTTTACGTGCGACCACAATCAGGCACAGATATAAATGTTGTTTCGTGAGTATAATGCAGTGCAGGGATGGCGGAGCCTGGTCAAACGCGACAGACTCAAGATCTGTTGGCTTAGGTCTACGAGAGTTCAATAACAATTTTGGACAAATCTCTCTCCCTGCACTTCTCATGCTTTATGTTTACAAGTGATCACAATGGCCAAAAAGAATGCAGGGAAGGGTAAGCAGGGAAGGGCAGCGGCATCAAGGCCTAAGCTGAGGGAGTCGAAGATATTTGACATACCTAATTACGCTCAGACGGAGGAGTTCACAAGCGCTGCGGCATGCGCGATGATGGCCCTGAAGTACGTGAACAAGAACCTGAAGATGAAGAAGGAGACCGAGTTCCAGATATGGCAGGAGGCGGTCAACGGAAGCGTCTGGCATGGCTCAAGGTACGGGCTCGCCTATGCTCTCTCAAAGAGGGGTGCAAGGCCGCAGATAATCAGCAATGCCAAGGACGAGGGCTACGAGAAGAAGCTCGCGGTCTACGAGGGCATCAACCTTGACACGCTCACCGCATCGTTCAACGAGATAAGGAACAAGTCCAAGGATGCCAAGATCAAGGAGAGCTATGGCATAACCACCGTGAACACGATAAAGAAGCAGCTCAACTCGGGCAAGATACCGATAGTGCTGGTCAACGCAAACGTGCTCAACCCGTACCTGGAGGCATCGCCTCACTGGGTTGTGATAAAGGGCTACGACAAGGACACGTTCTACATAAACGACCCGTACTCGGACAGCACCATCACGATGGAGCCGCAGGTCTTCAAGAGCGCGCTGGGCTTCGAGAACGAGTACCACATGATTACGGTAGGCACAAGGAAGTAATACTGTGCCTTCCTCTTTCTTTCTTCTTTTCCTTGCTTTTTAATTTTGGTTATGAGTAGGACAGCTTAAGCTCTCTTGTTTGCTTAACCTGAAAGAAAAAGAGCGGTGCCAGCGGGTGTCATCCCGTTGCGCTGGCCCTCGCCATGAACCTCCTTCCGAGCCTGCCCTTTAGCAGCCTCGACCTTATGAACCCTATGCTCGGCATGTTCTTCGTCATGTTGCCCCTTGCCATCCTGCCGTAGCATCCGGTGCAGACCAGCCGCTTCATCACAGGCATAGAGTACTCATTGTACACTGCCGATGGCATCACGAACTTGCCCTCGCTCCTGTTCAGCATCTTGCTGCACACGGAGCAGGTGTTCTTGGCCAGGTACTGCCTGTCAAGATCCTCGGCGCACCTTATGCAGTAGTACGCGCCGTTGCTCGTAGCCATCTTCCTGGAGAACTCCCTAACAGGAGTCCCGCATCTCCCGCAGTAGTCGTTTGTTCCCATCGTTCCACCCACTCCCCCGTCCCTTGAATCCTGCCACCCCTAACGCCTCAGTTCCACCCAGGCGCTGCTTGATTCAGTTTGTATTGGGTTTTGGATAATATATATAGTCTTAAAAGCCAACGTCAGATGACGCACATATGGGGAGTATCAACGACGATTGTGGAAAGGTATTTAATGGTTGACACCCAATTTTTGATTGGTGTAACAATGGACGGGGACTGCTAGATTACTGGATTTACAGATGAGGCTCGGGCTGGTTCTGTGCCGGCTTTAGTTCTGCTTTTCTAATGGGGATACTTGATTGAAATCGTTGCTCACTTGTAAGTCAGCGGCTGCTCGTAGCTCATGTCGCCGCTCTTGACCAAACTCTCGTAGTGCGTGGTATAGCTGTTGTCGAACCGCCTGTGGCAGAGCTCGCCTATCAGTATCTCGCTTACCAGGGATCCGGTGAATTCCACCCCCCTGGCAAGGCTGCCCAGCCCCTCCACCAGCTGATCTACACTCTCCCCACGATAGAGTGGCGCTATGCGTATGCCCCCATCGGGATCCCAGATGTCCATGATCAAGGAATACTTGTTTGTCGGGTGGTCGGGGTACTCTATCACGCTCTTGCGAAGCTTTGCTCGCGTCTTCTCGAATTCTGAGAGAAGCACCCTTTTGGAGAACACAACCCCTATCGACTTGAACGGGGCGGCCCTCATGTTGATCGTTATCCGCTTTACGATTCCCCTCTCCAGAAGCCTGTAGTAAGTATATTGGGCTCCGCCCTTTGCCAGGCCGTTCTTGGCGTCTATGTTTATGAACTGGCTGGTGCCGTTGGCAGCCAGGTCCTTGAGCACTATGAAGTCCCTCTGCGTCAGCTCCCCGGGCTTGGGCCTGGGCCTGTCCTTGGCCCTGTGCCAGACCTTCTGGCCCAGCAGCTCGAAGAACTCGGCCCTTAGCGGCATGTCACCGTAACGGGTATAGGCGAGCTTGATGTGCCACTCGGCGGGATACCCGGTGAAGGTAGTTGACCTGAAGTTCTCCAATCTCTCGTCGGCTATCTTGAAATCGGACTCTGCCAGCGCGTATATCAGCAAATCGTACTCGCCCTTGAGTGTTGCGCACATCTGTACCATCGGGTTCTTGGCCAGGGTCTCCCGTATGTTCTCGTTGCTCGGCCGAGCCCCCTCGAATTTTATCAGCATCACGAACTCAAGGTAGCCCAGCTTGTTGACGTCTATCTCCGCAAGGTAGCTTACGCCGTACTTCTGCTCCACCTTCCTTATCTGGTACTCTGCCGCGGTCGGCTTCAGCCCGATCCTCTGGGCTATCGTCTTGTGGGATATCCTGCCGTTCATGCTCAGGTTCATCAGTATCGCATTCTCGTACCTGTTCGCCGCCTGCCTTTGCTCACCTGTGTCCTGTTCGAGCTCCTGCAGGTTCATCTTCTGCACTGCCTCCTCCCTCGCTATGGCTCTTGCCACGTCCTGCAGCTTGGGCTGCCTGTGCCTGGCAGGGACCATTACGCCATCCGCGGTTATCCAGCCAAGGTAGTGGGTCACCTTCCGCGAGCGTCCTATTGAGGGGTCGTACCTGCTCGTCGCCTCGAACACGGAGTACCTCTTGTTGACGGGCTTTATCTCGAGATATGTGCCGTACTCCCTCTTCAGCGCCTCCAAGGTCGCCCTTACCCTCTCCGGAAGCTCCACCATAAGCCTTTTATGAATGGATATATATTTAAGTCTTTTCTTACGATTAGCTGTTTTTATAAGATATTGAATAGTATTATTTACGCCTATATAGATGGGTATTAAACTTAATTGTGCACCATTTTATAGGTTTTATATGGATATATGTATCCATTTAGGATATCAATTTGGTTATCAGCTACCCATTATACCAGCCAGCTTTATATACGAGGTAAGTCATAATATCATAGTTGGTTGCGGATGGCTAAAGATATTCTGAAGCCCGTAGTCAAGTGTCTTCGGATACACTACAATCCCAACCATACCCACCTAAAATCCCATCCTAGGCGCATGGCCTCTGGCCATGCGTCACATCCCACTTCTCTTTCCCCACTCACTTTCTACGTTTATGTTGTTCTATTCCCCGAGAAGCTTCTGAAGCGCAGCGGCATCTAGCCACCAAATAGATGGAATCGGACGTAGTCCGGGCGCATCCTTAAATCATTTTCCTCTCTTTCTCACTTTCTCTTAGAAAAATCCACAAAACCTTTAAATATAACCTTCTCCAGAAATCATATGTGGGTGAAACAATGGGGAAGGGAACAAGAATTAGCGAGACTGCAATAGAAAGTCAACCGGGCGGAGGACCCATATCAAAGATGGTGAAGAGCATGGCCATCCAGGCGCTGGAGGAGAGCGACTTCTCCGACGTGCTTGAGATAATGGGCACGGACGCCAACGACGGGGCGGCCGGAGTGGCCTTCAAGACCATGGTAGCCGAGACCGTGACCGACTGCGCGATAAGGGCGCTGAAGGAAGCGAGGAGGAGAAAGACCAGGGTCGGCGCGGCAGCCATAATCATAGCGGCTGAAAGGAGATAATAGTAAACAGGTGCATGGCGAGCGCCATGCACATTCCTTATTTTACGGTTTTCGGCAACTTTTATAAACGTGTTCCTACTTATCTATATCTACATCTCAATGCGATTGTAGTCTAGCCTGGTAGGACTTTGGCTTTCCAAGCCAATAACCCGGGTTCAAATCCCGGCGATCGCACCTGTCTATTTCATATACTGGCTATGTCCTTGAAGCCGTGAAGCTGTGTGCCCACCTCGTCGATGGAGTTGAACACCTCAATCTTCAGGCTGGCCTCCTCTGCCTTGGTGAGTATCTGCTGTATCTTCAGGTCGCCCAGCACGCTGTCGTTCACAAGTATGGTCCCCGCGCCCATCTCCTCTATCGATGCGGATACGTTGTCTGCCCCGTACTTTGACCTGCCGGTGCTTAGGTTGGTGAGGAACTGCTCCATCAGCGCGAACTCCATGCGTATCCTCTCCCTGTTGAGTATCTTGGCTACCTTCTCGCCCCTTATGAGCTCATATATGCCGGACCTCTCCGCATAGCTCACGGCCTCGAAGATCAGGGTCTTGCCCATCTTGCCGATGATGCCGCTCTCCTCGCCGTACTTCTTTATGTCGTCCTTTGTGAAGCCCGGCCCCGCTATGATTATCGTGTCAACATCCATGTCCCTTGCAAGGCTGAGTATGTTGTCGTAATACTTCTTCTGGGTCTCGCCGAACTCCTTCTGGGACATTCGCTTGCTCACCCTGCTGTATATCTCGCTCTTGAACGCCACGCCATAACCGAGCAGGTAGGCGGGCAGCGCCTTTTCGTCGTCCACGACTATCAGGCCGAGCCTCGGCTTCTTGGAGTCCGAGACCGCGTTCTTGACTACCGCTACTATGTAGTCCTTCCACACCGCCTTCTGCACGTCCAGCATGTCGCCGGGGGCGATGTTGAGCGTATGGTAGCTCTTCAGCTTTACGAACTCGATGGGCTTGCCGTCAAGTATCTTGCCCATTATCCTGAGGCGGGTCGCGTCCTTATCCAGCTCGGTCTTCTCTACCTCTAGGGTTATCGTCACCTTCTTCAGCTCGCCCTCGTCCCCCTCGCTCGGCTTGAACTTCCTCTCGCTGTCCGCCTTGACTATGTCGTTCGGGAAGATGATGCGCTGTACGGACCAGAGGTCGTCCATGGTGTCCACTCGCACCTTCATGACGCCAACGTCCTCATAGAACCGTATTATCTTCATTAATGGGCACCCGTATTGAGACCAATAATATGTTTTGTCAGTAGCCTTTAAAGCCTTCACACAACATTATTACCTGTACGATTTACAGGGGTCTCAATGGGTGTAAGCTACGTCTTCAGGGCGCACGAAGGGGACAGCGGAGTCGCCGTTGAGGAGTTCACGGACGAGGAGGCAGGGATACTGGACGCCAGCCTCACAAACGTGGCGGACAACATATTCGCATGGAAGCTTGGTACGGATCTGACGCCGGAGCAGGCAGGCGCGCTGCTCTCGAGGTACAGCCGAACCGCGCTGACTAGCAAGAGACTCTTCCTGAAGGAGTTCTATCCAAACAAGAACAGGGGCAGGGAGTTCTTCGATGCATGGCTTGTTGATTACGGAGACGACTCGATACAGGAGATGGCGGGCGGCCTGCCGGTGTCGTGCGAGTTCGTATCGAACCTGGCGGTGAAGGACATAGAGGACTGCCGACTTGGCTCGTACATAGAGAAGTCGACACGATACGTTGCGTTCGACAAGAAGCTTCCGAACAACGAGTTCATGTTCTACAAGGACAAGGAGATAATGGATTCCAGATACGGCGACGATTACACAAAGCTGATGAATGGGCTGTTCACCTCATACTCGGGCCACATGGACGCGATGTCCAAGTACATAAGGGACACCAACCCGATAGACAACATCAGTTTCAGGCTGGGCGACAGGCTGGTCAAGATATCGGAGATAAAGAACGGCGCGGATGAGAAGACGGGCGTCACTGAGGCAGAACTGATCAAGGCTTACGACAACTCAATAAAGGCGAACGCGCTCGACTTCCTCAGGGATTATCTGCCCATGTCGCTGCTCACGCACGTCGGAATGAGCATGGGATCAAGGTCATATGAGAACATGCTGAACAAAATGCTCGCCTCACCGCTGAGGGAATCGCGCTGGATAGCGACGAGGGTGACTGGGGAGCTGTCCAAGCTGGTGCCGTCGCTGGTCAAGAGGATCGATGACAGCCACGGAAAGGGGATGCAGCAGTTCATGAGCGACAGGACACTTAGGACCATGCAGCTCGTTGAGAAGGCGACAAAGGGAATCGTGTCGGGCGGGGAGGATGTCAGTATCGATTACTACACGGGAATGGGTTCGGGAGACCCTGACCTGTATGCGCAGAAGAGCATCGCCGCTGCTGTGCTCTACAGATTCTCACACGGCCTCAGCATGAGCAATGCGCTGAGCATGGCTGAGAAGATGCCCGTGGATGAGAGGAAGACACTGATATCCACATATGTGGGAGAGAGAAAGAACAGGAGGCACAAGCCAGGAAGGGCGTTTGAGGATGTTGAGTATCTGTTCGACCTGAAGGGCAGAATCGGAATCTACAGGGACATACAGAGGCATAGGATAGGCACGCAAGAGAGGCAGAACTTCGGCACGGAGCTCGGCTACGACACCCGTGATGCGTATGCGGACATAGGGATTGAGGACGATTACAAGTCGCTGATGAGGGACGTTGACTCGCTTTACAAGAACTTGCTGCCCGCGCTGCCGTACCAGGCGCAGTATGTTGTTACGTTCGGATTCAACATAAGATGGTACTACAGGCTGAACGCGCGCCAGCTCTACCACCTCTGCGAGCTCAGGTCATCTACGCAGGGGCATCCCGATTATAGGAGGCTGGTGCAGCACATGGCAATGAAGACCAAGGCCATACATCCCACAGTTGTGGAGCAGATGAGCTACCTGGACATGAACGAGAAGACCTTGGGAAGGCTGGACTCCGAAATCAGGATAGCCGTGAAGAAGAGCGCGCTCAAAGCCTGAGGTCCGCATAGAGTGGGAACCTCTCGCACAGGAGCAGCACCTTCTCCCTCGCCTCCTTGACCGCGGCGTTGGACTTCATCTCCTTCTTGAACTTGGCTATGTACTTCAGCCTCGCCTCCTTCTCATCGGGAACCTCGTAGCCCTTCACCTGTTGGATTATGTCGGCGATTATGTTGGCAGTCTCCACCATCTCGCCCTGCTTCATCTTCCTTGAGGTGAGTGCGGGTGTGCCCAGCCTCAACCCGCTCGGATAGAACGGGCTTGACTGCTCGCCCGGAATCGTGTTCTTGTTAGCGACTATTCCCGCAAGGTCAAGCGCCTCCTGCGCAAACACTCCCTTGCCCTTTCCGAATGGCGTAAGGTCCACAAGCACCATATGGTTGTCAGTGCCGCCGGTCACTACCCTGAGCCCGCGCCTTACCAACTGCTCCGAAAGCGCCCTTGCATTGAGGACTATCTGAGCGGCATACTCCCTGAACTCCGGCTTTGATGCCTCGAGCAGGGAAATTGCGATTGCGGCGGTCGTGTGATCGTGAGGCCCGCCCTGTAGACCGGGGAAGACAGCCTTGTCTATCTTGTCAGACAGCTCGGGATCCTTGTCCAGACCCTTCTGGGTGACCATTATCATCGCGCCCCTCGGGCCCCTAAGCGTCTTGTGAGTGGTGGTTGTTATTACGTGAGCGAACTTGGACGGGCTCTCGTGCGCGCCTCCAGCGACCAAGCCTGCTATGTGAGATATGTCCGCAATTAGGTAAGCACCGCACTCGTCAGCTATCTGCGCGAACTCCTTGAGCGGGAGTGGCCTTGTGTACGCCGTCGCGCCAATCCAGATTATCTTGGGCCTGTTCTCCATCGCGACCTTCCTCGCCTCCTCGATGTCGATGTATCCGTCCGCCTTCACATGATATGGAACGCTCTTGAAGAACTTTCCGGTGGCGCTGGTCTTCCACCCGTGCGTCAGGTGGCCGCCATCAGTGAGGTTCATTCCCATTATGGTGTCGCCGGGGTTGCACAGCGCAGTGTAAATGGCAAAGTTGGCAGGAGAACCCGAATAGGGCTGCACATTGGCGTGGGGCACGCCGAAAAGGGACTTGGCCCTCTCAATCGCGATAGTCTCTATCTGGTCTATGAACTGGTTTCCGCCGTAGTACCTCTTGCCTGGGTAGCCCTCGGAGTACTTGTTTGTGAGCACTGTGCCCATCGCCCTTATGACATCAAGGCTGGCGAAGTTCTCGGAGGGTATCATCTCAAGAGTCTCCCTCTGCCTCTTCAGCTCCTTCTTTATCGCCTTGAATATCTCAGGATCGTTCTTCTTGATATTGCCCAATGAACCCATAGCATCACCCATCAGCAGCGCTAGTAATTGTGATGGAATCCTTTTATACTTATAGTGTTTATAACAGCTATTCCGGCGAGCGCATGTTCGATTTAACCATTACCGCAAATATCATGGCCCTGTTCACCAACTCCTATGGCGAGATATCTGAGCTGATGAAGATATATGGCTACTCCGCACTATTCGGCCTGATGACTCTTGAGAGCTCGTCAATACCGGTGCCGAGCGAGGTTGTGCTACCGCTTGCAGGTGCACTCTCAGCAAGCGGCACGTTCAACTTCGGGATAGCCTTCCTGGTATCGATAGTGGCGAGCCTGGTGGGCTTGACCATAGACTATGGTATAGGTTACTTCGTTGGCAAGGACGTGGTGTACAAGCACCTGCAGGCGTTCCGCATAAAGAAGGAGACACTGGACAGCTTCGACAAGTGGTTCACAAGAAACGGGGGTGCAGCCGTGTTCCTGTCCCGATTGCTGCCCGTGCTCAGGACGGTGATGAGCTTCCCCGCTGGTTTCGCAGGCATGTCGCTCAAGAAGTTCTACGGCTATTCGCTGGCAGGAATCTTCATCTGGAACCTGGTGCTGATGCTCTTCGGCTACTATCTGATAAAGATCAACAGCGCGGTAGTGACCCTGACTGCCATCGGGGTCTTGGGTGTAGTGCTGTACGCGATATACGCATATGCGGTGCGCAGGATGAGGAGCAAGAGGTAACGCTTTTTATAACCTCGTTGCCAATAGCTACCCAGTGATGATTGAGGTAATCGCTGAGCCTTTGGCTATGACGACAAGTAGGCGGGCTGATTCATCTTAAGAGGTCTTTATTTGAGTGTCCTTGAAGAGCTCCACAAGACGAGCATACGGGTTTCGGACATCTCCGCACAGTACTGGTGCGAGAGGCAGATGGAGCTAAACTACATACACGGGCCCAAGATTACCAAAGAGATACAGAAGGGCAGCAAGATTCACGAGGAGCTTGAGGGCGAGACCAACGTACCCATAATGCTCCAGCCGAGGAGCTATGCGGACAGCCTCTACAAGGCGCTGTACACCAGCCACCAGGCAGTGGCAACGCTCAAGGCGAAGGGAGTTACGAGGGAGGTGCAGCTCTACGGCTCGCTCGGAGGATACAAGGTCGTAGGCAAGATAGACCAGCTGCAGAACGAGAACGGCGAGACCGCTATACTGGAGGATAAGACGAGGGGCAACGACACCATGCCCTCTGACGCGCAGGTGCTGACCCACCGCGTGCAGGTAATGATCTACAAGAAGATGCTAGACGACGTCACCAGCGGCGACTACAACGTCAAGAACTTCGTTGCGGGCTACAGAACCGCAGCGCTGAAGATGACGGACGAGTTCGTAAGACAGCTGAATGCCGCCGAGATTGAGAGGAACCTGCAGGACATCGGCACTATTGCGCAGGTGTTCTTCGATGACATGAGAACTCTTAATAAGATAAGCAATACACTTTATATCAGATACCTGAACCAGTTTACCAAGACGGAGATAAAGCTGGAGAAGCTCTCGTATGACGGGAAGGAGGCGCAGGGAATAATCACCCACGTGCTCAAGTACTGGAACGGAGAGAGGAAGTCGCTGCCGGTCCCGGAAAGCGAGAAGTGGAAATGCAGGTGGTGCGCGTTCTTCAACAAGGAGTGCACCGTGTGGTCAGACCAAAAGGCGCTTTGATGCTCAACAAGGATGAACTGAGGGCCAACTTCTCCAAGGAGCCGAAGAAGTACTACGAGGTCAAGACGTTCAAGGATGAAGGATTCGAGAGGAGGCAGTGCAAGGGATGCTCCAAGTACTTCTGGACGGTTGACTCGGACAGGAAGTTCTGCGGCGACTCATCGCACGAACCGTACACGTTCATGAAGCCCAAGATGACCAATGTCACATACGCGGACTTCTGGAAGAGGTTCTCCGATTTCTTCAAGAAGGAGGGCCACGAGATAATCGAGAAGTACCCGGTGGTCAGCAGGTGGAGGCAGGACCTGTATTTCACGATAGCGAGCATACAGGATTTCCAGAGGCTTGAGAACGGGAAGATAAACTTCGAGTACAACGCCAACCCGCTGCTTGTTCCGCAGATATGCATGAGGTTCAACGACATACCCAACGTGGGAGTCACGGGCAGGCACTTCACCGCCTTCATGATGCCGGGCCAGCACGCATTCAACTATCCGAAGGAGGGATACTGGAGGGACAGAACCATCGAGCTCAATTACAACCTTCTCACATCCGTGCTCGGAGTCAAGAAGAAGGATCTCACCTATGTGGAGGACACGTGGGCCATGGGAGACTTCTCTGAGTTCGGACCATCGCTTGAGAGCTTCGCAAACGGATTGGAACTGGTCAACAGCGTGTTCACGCAGTTCGAGTACGCGGACGGCAAGGTTAAGGAGCTGAATGCCAAGGTCGTGGACGTGGGATGGGGATTCGAGAGGCTGATGTGGTTCTACTCCGGCGCGCAGACTGCCTACGACGTCGTTTTCAAGAACCAGCTGGATTACATTTACAAAACAGCAGGAATCAAGCCGGACCACAAGATATATGCAAAGGTCGCGGGCGCGCTGGGAACGGTGGACGCAAGCGAGGTCACTGATGTTGAGGCGGTGGAGAAGAGGCTCATAAAGAGCTCCGGCATAACGGAGAGGGAGTACTTCGAGACGATAAAGCCGATGCAGGCCGCTTACGCCATAGCGGACCACACGAGGACATTGCTGTTCGCGATAAGCGACGGTGCACTACCTAGCAACGTGGGTGGAGGCTACAACCTCAGGATAATATTGAGGAGAGCGTTCGACTTCATTGACAGGTATGCCCCTGGGATCGACGTGATGAAGATAATGGAATCCCACTCGAGCGACCTCGTTAAGGTGTACAAGGACATACAGGACAGCCTCGACGAGATAAGCGAGGTGGTGGATGTCGAGAAGAAAAGGTACGACAACACAAAGAGCTCGGCTATGAAGATAGTCAACACCATAGTCGAGAAGAAGGAGAAGCTGACAAAGGAGAGGGCCAGGACACTTTATGAGAGCCACGGAATAACGCCAGACTTCATAAAGAGCATAGCGGAATCAAAGAAGGTCAAGTTGGACGTTCCTGAGGAGCTTTACAACGAGATGATAAAGGGTGACTTTGCAGGAAAGAAGAAGGAGCCCAAGAATATGGACATAGAGACGGAAGACCTGCCAAAGACGGAGAAGCTGTTCTACGACAACTTCGCGACAGAGGCGGAGTCGAAGGTGCTCAGGACTAAGGGAGCGTTCGTCATACTTGACAAGACACCGTTCTACGCGGAGAGCGGAGGACAGGAGGCTGACAGGGGCACTATAGAGGGCAACAAGGTCGTTGATGTCCAGTCAATCAACGGAGTGATAGTCCATGTGCTTGAGAAGTCTACCGCAATGAAGACAGGGGCAAAGGTAAAGTGCGCGGTGGACAAGGAAAGGAGATTGAGGCTTATGGCTCACCACACGGCTACGCATCTTGTGAGCGCGGCGGCAAGGAGCATACTGGGCAAGCACGCATGGCAGGAGGGCGCGAAGAAGTCGCCGGACAAGGCGCACATAGACATATCACATTACGAGAGGCTAACAGAGAAGCAGGTGAGGGAGATAGAGGCGCGTGCCAATTCCTATATAACGCACGGCATAAAGGTCTCTGTTGACGAGCTGGGGAGAAACGATGCGGAGAGGAAGTACGGATTCTCAATCTACCAAGGCCATGGAGTCCCTGCAAGCAAACTGAGAATAGTGAAGGTCACAGACCTGAAGGGGAAGCTTATAGACGCAGAGGCGTGCGGAGGGCTTCATCTCGCTACATCTGAGTCGAGCATAGGCATAATCAAGATTGTAAGCGCGTCAAGGATACACGATGGGATAAACAGGCTGGAGTTCGTGGCCGGACCCGCTGCATATGAGTACATAAACAGGATGGAGGACAGCATAAACTCCATCGCCACTGCAGCGGGGGTTGACAGGGACAAGCTGGATGCCGGAATGGCGGCGAAGCTGGAGGAGCTCAGGATATACAGGCAGAAGTACGAAAGCGCTGAAGCTGAGCTGTGCGGATTCCTCGCTGAGCAGATCTCAACATCATCAAAGAGCAAAGAGGCGGTGAAGGAGCTTGAGTACGACAGAAAGATGCTTAGAAAGATAGCCACGCTCTTCGTTGAGAAGAACCCTGACAAGGCTATATTGATTCACAACAAGGAGCTTGAGTGCGTAGCCATATCAGGGGAGGAGTCAACTGTGGATGCTCTTGAGCTGATAAAGGCAACGGCTGCCAAGATGAAGAAGAAGTTCAATGGCGGCGGCTCTAAGAGGATAGCGGAGGGGAGGATTGCCAGCCAGTAAGCGGAGATTTCTTGAACCTCGACCTTAATTTTATCTACCTCGCGTTCCTGTATCCGATAATCTACATATTCCCAGCCTACGCCGCCAACGGGGCACCGGTCATCTTCGGAAGGGGCGGGCCTCTGGACTTCAAGAAGAAGCTTTTCGGGAAGAGGATATTCGGCGACAACAAGACAATAATAGGGACAGCCTCTGCGCTGCTTGCCGGAATCGGTGTGGGCCTCATTGAGTATCCAGTGTTCAGCTACATGCTGCCTATTGCGGTAATGCTTGCGCTGGGCGCAATAGCTGGCGACCTGATCGGCAGCTTCGTAAAGAGGAGGCTGAACTACAAGTCCGGAATGAGCTTGCCGGTAATGGACCAGTACGGATTCTTTATCTTCGCGCTTATCTTCTCATTCTGGCTCGGACACATGCCCAACCTTTATGGAATGGCATTCCTGTTTGTGCTTACGGGGCTAACGCATGTGCTGACCAACATTGGCGCGCACAGATTGAAGCTGAAGAAGGTCCCGTGGTAATCAGTCGGCCTTCGCTGGCTTGAGTTCCCTTCGCTCAATCTCCGCAACAACTTCCTCTATTGAGATTGGAGGCGTAGCGCCATAGGAGTCCTGGAAAGCCTTTTCCACGTCAGTGGGGCTAGAGAGGTCAACCTGCAGCTTGAGCGTCAGATTTATCATGTCCTCCCAGTAGTTCCAAGGATACATGAACCACGTCCAGTCCCTCACGGTGTCAGAATAGAAGTCAGGGGTGAACTTGCTGGACTTCTCTATGTACTGCAGCGCGGCGGTCTTCAGGCTCTTGGGCTTGAAGTTATCCTCAACGTACTTCTTGGAGATGATGAAGCTCTCCCCGGTGTCACAGATGTCATCTATTATGATTGCCGACTTCCCGCTCAGGTCCGCTATGTAGGGGTACTTTATCTTGGCCTCCTTTTGGTGTTCCGCGGTGTCCACCCAGTGCTCCACCTTAATCGATATTATGTCCCTTATGCCGAGTATGTCGCTGACCAGCCTTGCGGGAGTGAGCCCGCCCCTTGCGAGCGCTATGGCCACGTCGACCTTGTATCCCGAGTCCTTTATGCGGTCAGCAAGTCCCTCTGCCCAGCTCTCGACAGTCTGCCAGTCCACGACCTTTACGGGAATATTTGCCAATGAATCACGATTACAAGTAGGAAGTGTATGGGCATATATTTAAAGTCTTTGCAGAGAATAGTAGAAGAGGGTCTCAGATGGAACTTTTTCCGCTTAACGCAGGGCTTAGCCAGACGCGCTCCATAGTCAGGCTAATCAAGGAGAAGAAGGGGGGCGCCATAGAGGTGTCCAAGATAGCTCATGAGACCAAGAAGTCGATAGATACCCTTTTCCCACTCATAGACGCGTGCAGGATACTGGGACTTTGCGTGATACAGGATGGCGTAATAAAGCTGACTCCGCTGGGCGACAGCTTGACCCCAAAGACGTTCGCTCCGGTGATGGCGAGGGAGCTCGTGAAGGTGGAGCCTTTCAAGAGCATTGTCCAGGTGCTTCACGAGCACGAGAAGCTCACTTCGCGCCAGCTCGCTGACCAGCTTAGCGAGAAGGGGATAACTTTTTACCACGAGGCCGAGACCAACGCGGAGCTGCTGAAGAGCATGCTGCTTAGGTGGGGCATAAGGAACAAGCTGCTCAGCTACGATTTCGCGACAGACCTTTGGAGCTCAAGGGTATAGGAGTAGAAGAACTTAGACTACCTTCTCAATCAGCCTGCCTATTACCGTGTGCGGGAAGCCGGTCTGCAGATCTGTGTAGTTCATCACAAGGTATCCCTGGTATATTGAGCCCGGCGTCGAGCTGTAGACTGTGAGGTTGCTGTAGCAAAGAGTGGTCAGGCTTATGTTGCTGCCTATCAGCATGTACTTCTGTGGCGAGAAGGAAACCATATTGGTCGTCTGGCCAATGTTGTTGCACCCTACGGCCGTGAGGTTGATGTTTGATGCTGTTGACTGCTCAAGGTTTATGGAGAACAGCCCGTTGGTCGCGAGCGCGCCACTCAGGCAGCCGAAATCAGCAGGGAATATGCAGCTGCTGGTCACGAACGAGCCAGGGCTGAACAGCCCCAGAGAGTATAGGACGACGATGGCAATGCCGAGTATGAGTATGGCCCAGCCATAAGTCATCAGGTACTCCATTGCGGATTGCGCCTTCGCCATCTTATCATCCCGAATTCAGATACAACTGCATAATCAATAATATTAACCTTTCGTCACGCCGAGGGGAACCAGCCTTGCCACGATGTTGGAAATCTTCCCTCCCTCGATGCTGCCAACGACGTCGTCCACGCTCTTGTACGCCCACTCGGCCTCCTCACTGATCAGCTTCTTGTTGCGCACCCTGAGCTCTATGCCCTTGCTCTTGAGGTCGCCCAGGGTCCTCGATGCGGGTATCTCGCGGATCGCCTGGTGTCTTGACATCACCCTTCCGGATCCGTGGCAAGAAGAGCCGAATGTCTCTTCCATGGCCTCCTCCCTCCCCGCCAGCACGTAGCTTGCGCTTCCCATGCTTCCCGGTATGATGACTGGCTGGCCGTATCCGCGGTATATCTTGGGAACGTCGCGGCTGTCGGGGCCGAACGCCCTAGTGGCTCCCTTCCTGTGTACGTAGAGCTTCCTCCTCTTCCCGTCCACGATGTGCTCCTCCATCTTGGCTATGTTGTGCGCAACGTCATAGACGAGCTGCATGTCGAGCGCGTCTGGGCTCTTGCCGAACACCTCGGCGAAGCTCTTCCTGACCGAGTCGGTCATTACCTGCCTGTTGCTGAACGCGAAGTTGACGGCGGTCTTCATTGCCTTCAGATAGCCATCTGCCTCCTTTGTTCCGATGTAGGCGTAGACAAGCTCGGGGTCGGGCGGCACTATGTGGTTGGCGGTCTGGTACTCCGCGAAGGTTCTCAGGTAGTCGCTGCATATCTGGTGGCCGTATCCCCTTGAGCCGCTGTGTATCATGATCGTGACCATCCCTTCCTCCAGCCCGAAGGCCTTGGCGAGCTTCTGGTCGAATATTTTCTCCACCTTCTGAACCTCTAGGAAGTGGTTGCCTGCGCCGAGCGTGCCAAGCTCGTGCACCCCCCTCTTCCTCGCCATGGGGCTGACGGCATCCATGTCTGCTCCCTCAAGCAGGCCGCCCTCTTCTATCCTATTTATGTCGTCCTTGAACCCGTATCCTTTGTCTATCACGTACCTTGCGCCCTCCACGCTGACTGTGTCCATGTCGGCCTGCGTGAGGCCGAGGTTTATCCTGCTTCCCACTCCGCTCGGGACATTCTTGAATATGATGTCCATCACTTGACCTATCTTTGGCCTCATGTCCTTCTCGAACAGGTTGGACTTGATCAGCCTCACCCCGCAGTTTATATCGTAGCCAACGACACCGGGAGAGACTATGCCATCGTTTGCGTCGAAAGCCGCGACTCCGCCGACCGGGAATCCGTACCCCTCGTGGCCGTCGGGCATCACCAGCATGTGCTTGACAATGGTGGGGAGCGCAGCCGCATTCATCGCCTGCTTGAGCGTTCTGTCCCTCTGCATCGTATCAATTATGTGCTTGTTGGCGTATATGTGGACAGGGACGTTCATGCCCTCCCGCTCGCCGGTGCCAAGCTCCCAGAGAAAGTCATTAATCTTGTTTATCATGAAATCATTTGACGCGTTTGGTTTCCTTTATTATTGAGTAGGTGACGGAATATATGCACTTGCTCTTCTTCAGGGCAGCGAAGAGCTCCCTGGTGGTGTTCGCTCCTGCCTCGACGTTTAGCACGTCTATGCATGTGCCATGCCTGTGCTGGTGCAGGTCGGTCTTTATGTAGTCCTCGAACTTGTGGAGCATGTCGGAGACATGGTTCTTCTCCGATTCCTTGTAGGTGAGAAGAAATATGCTCTCCACGTTGCCAGAGAGGGACTCAAGCGTGTCGTATTCCTTCAGCATGTTGAGTATTGCATTCCTTAGCAGCTTGGACCTGCTCTTGATGCCAAGGCGCTTTTGTGCCACATCCAACTGTCGGATAGCATCCTTGTCCACGGAGATGCTGAGTATCTTCAATCAATCACGCGTTAATGCATTTTGGCGGGCAAAGTTAATAAAGAGGCGCTTTACCGCAGTTAATAACTTATTTCAAAAGGTTTATTAATATAATAGTTAATAACATTATATAAAATAGTTATTAATATTGGCGGTATCATGAATTACATAGTCCTCGTTTTGGCCTTTGCCGCGTTCGTGTCCACGGCAGTGGGAGGCATCTTCGCAATAAAGCTGAAGAGGCTGCTGCCGTTCTTCTTTGCCTTCGCGGCAGGGAGCCTCGTGGCGGTGGCCTTCTTCGACCTGTTCCCAGAGAGCCTTGGCATCGCCAGCACATCGGGCATACCGGTAAGATACCTTATGGTCGCCCTTGTTGGATCGTACCTGTTCTACAACTTCCTGGAGAGATTCTTCCTGACGCACCACTTCCACGAAGGTGGCAAGGAGGAGAAGGGGCACATGATGGGGCCGGTGGGGGCTGCAGGACTGGTTATACACAGCTTTCTTGACGGTGTAGCAATAGGCGTTGCGTTCCAGGTAAACGCGGCGATAGGAGTCATAGTTGCATTCGCGGTAATATTCCACGACTTCAACGACGGGATAAACACCGTGACGTTGATGTTCAGGAATAAGCACAGCGTAAAGAACGCTTTTATCTGGCTAGTTCTGGATGCGCTGGCACCAATCACGGGTGTGTTGTCCACATACGCACTGCACATACCAGAGTTCTACCTTGCGATAATACTCGCCATATTCACGGGCGAGTTCATGTACTTGGGAGCCTCGAGCCTGCTGAGGGAGACCTTTGAGCACACGCAGTGGAAGATGGGGGTAACGATGCTGGCTGCTGTATTGCTGATATTCGCCATCACTTCAGTTGTGTAGAGATAGTACGCCCCTGCTGGGATTTGAACCCAGATCTCAGGCTCCGCAAGCCCGCATTCTATCCAAGGTATACTACAGGGGCATCTGAACAGTATTCTGCTTCGGTATTATAAATAATGCTGGTCGGGACAGAAGCGATAAAAAGCCTTAGTGGGTTATACATTTTGAAGAACACCGCCTTAGAGTGCGCTTTATGACCGATGCGATAGTCGCCACGAGCCTGAAGAAGAGGTTCAAGACGCATGAGTCCCTCAGGGGTAAGAAGATATTCCTAGCTTCGCTCAGGAGAAGGACCTTCTACAAGCAGGCGCTTGACGACGTGGGCTTTTCGATACCCACCGGCCAGATAGTCGCGCTGCTTGGCAAGAACGGGAGCGGCAAGTCAACGCTCACCAAGATAATGACAGGCATCCTCTTCCCTGACTCGGGGGAGATAAAGGTCCTCGGGCTGGATCCCTGGAGGGAGAGGGTGAAGCTCGCGATGGAGATAGGGGTGGTGCTAGGCGCACACGGCCAGCTGTTCTGGAATCTCCCGGCGTCCGACGCCTTTGAGTACAACCGCAAGATCTACAAGGTGCCGGAGAGCACCTACGAGAAGAGGCTCTCCTACTTCGTTGACCGGCTGGAGCTTGAGGAGGTTTACAAGAGGCAGGTCAGGCAGATGTCGCTGGGCGAGCAGATGAAGTGCAACTTCGTCTCGTCCTGCCTTCACATGCCCAGGATCGTCTTCCTTGACGAGCCTACAATCGGTGTGGATCTGCCGTCCAAGCTCGCGCTAAGGGAGACGATATCCGAGATGCAGAGGAGGTTCAAGACAACCTTCGTGCTCACCACGCACATAGTGGAGGACATAGCCATAGCAGAGCGGGTAATCATGCTCGACAAGGGCAAGAAGATATTCGACGACACCAAGGAGAACCTGGAGGGGCTGTTCGGGGACAAGAGATACATAACGCTCAAGTTCGACGGAAGGGCACCGGCCAAGGTTGGCATCGGCAAGGTGCTGGAGAGGGAAGCCAACGTGCTCAAGCTGGAGGTGCCGCGCAGGGCGATAAAGTCGAAGGGAATGATGAGCCTGCTCAACAGCGACAGGGTTATGGACTACAGCGTCAACGAGGTTGACCTGAGCCACATACTCTCCAAGCTCTACAGGGGGCTTGACGGCAAGAAGAGGACCGGTGGCAGATATGCAACTTGAGATAGGCAGGTACCTGGCCCACTTTCGGGTGAACCAGAAGGCGATATACTACTACAAGATGGACATGGCGCTCAACGTCATGTTCACCGTTCTCGGCTTCGCGATAATGATAGCCGTGTGGACTGCAGTGTACCTTACAACCGGCAGCTCCCAGATAAACGGGCTGACGCTGGTGCAAATCTATGCTTACTTCATAGCCATTGGGGCCCTGCAGTTCATAATAGGGACCAATATAGACGAACAGCTGACCGGGGCGATACAGGACGGCTCCATCGCCACCGCGATGCTCAAGCCGATAAAGTACCCGTTGCAGCTGCTGCTCGGGACTCTAGCTGATTATGTCTCCTATTACAACATCCCCGCATTGATGTTCCTTGGCATAGCCGCCCTTCTTGCACAGTCCAGTCTGGGTGCTTGGACGATAGCGGCCTTCATTGTGGAGATAGTGATAGCCTTTGCGCTTGTCAACCTGATAGGCTTCCTGCTTGGGCTCGCGGCAATATACCTGACCAACATATACGGGCTGATGTCCATCGTGTTCACGATAATCGGCATACTCGGTGGGACTGTGGCTCCGCTCGTCTTCTACCCGCAATGGGCCCAGAACATTATCTATCTGACACCTTTCCCTTCGATGTACTACATACCTGCGGCAACGTTCCTCGGAACAGTTGGGAGCAGCGCAATATTGCAGGGAATCGTGGTTGGCGCGCTGTGGATTGCGGCGCTTCTCGGTTGCAGTGCAGTAGCATGGAGTAAACTTAGCGTCAAGGTGGCACTCGCTGGTGGTTGAATGATATCCGAAATAAAGAATGCGCTGAGGTTCTTCCGAATATCCTGGGAGTACAACCTGATTAACTTCATAGCCTACAGGATACAGTCAGTGTTCTGGGTCATCTACAACACCTTCCTGACAATAACCACTTTCATAACAATATCAGTGGTGTACTACGTATCGAGCGGCATCGCAGGATGGAGCTACTATGATCTGATGTTCCTGGCTGCCACGATGAACATAAGCATATCCATACTCGGCAACCTCCTCAACGTGGGCTACCTGGGAACCCAGCTGCTCAAGGGAGGCGTTGATCCGTATCTGGTGAAGCCCTTCGGGCTCGCAACGCTATTCCTTTCAATATACGGCACGCCCTCCCAGTTCGCAGGCATCATATCAGGAGTCATACTGGCAGTCTACGCTGGCTCCCATATACACTTCACCCTTGCAAGCGCCGCAGGATATGCCATCCTGATGGCGATAGGCACCATTGCGCTGATACTGTTCACCCTGATGGTGGTAGTACTGGCCTACGTGCTGATAAAGGGCAGCTTCTTCGTCAACAAGCTTCTCAACTTCGAGCAGACGCTCAGCAAGTACCCGCTGCACGTGTACGGTCTCGGCGGGCAGCTTGTCTTTTCCCTGCTGATCCCGATAGGCTTCGCTTATTACTACCCGACCAAGGTGCTGCTGGGATCCTACAACGTTTACCTCTTCGGCCTACTCTGCGCAGTCGGCATCGCAATCGCCGTGATATCCTACAAGTCGTTCTACGTATTGATGAGAAGGTACACGAGCGCAGGGGGGTAGCGGCCGAGGGCAGAAACAGTTAAATATGCTTTTTGACAGTTGATTAGCGATACGATGGTCTACCATTTCTATTTAACCATTGCGGTTCCTGCCATCGTGGCTTTCATCGTGACAGTGGCAGGCACGCTTTTCCTTATGTCCTACATGAAGGACGCGGGAGTTACCGCAATAGACCACAACAAGAAGGGTAGGCCCATTCTCGCCAGCGGCGGCGGTGTCGCTGTCTCGTTCGGCTTCGCAGTGGGAATACTCACGTACGTATTCGGAGGCAGCTTCTCGTTCTACTCTCCCGCCTCCTCTTTGCCTTACCTGTTCGCAACAGTCATAGCGGTCTTCCTCATATCTTTCGTGGGATTCATAGATGACATAAACGTCCAGAGAAAGCTGGTCAAGACAACGGACATGATGGACACGAGGAAGGGGCTCAAGCAGTGGCAGAAGCCGCTCCTCACCTTGATAGGTGCAATACCGCTGATGGCTGTGAACGCCGGTGTTGCCACGATCAACATACCTCTTCTCGGCGCCGTTGACTTCGGCCTCTTTTATCCCCTGATAATCATACCGCTTGCCGTCATCTTCACTTCAAACGCGTTCAACCTTCTGGGCGGATTTGACGGGATAGCGACGGGTACAGGCCTAATCGCGGCGGCTGCCCTTTTGCTCTATAGCCTGGTATGGGGCACGTACATAGGCTCGATAATATCGGGAGTGCTGTTCGCCACCCTGCTCGCCTTTTTCTTCTTCAACATGTACCCCGCGCGCATAATACCAGGGGACAGCTATACCTATGCGGTAGGCACCGGCCTGCTGACCGTGATGGTGCTGGGCAGCGCTGAGGCCTTCGGCTTCATAGTGTTCCTTCCGTGGCTGATCGAGTTCTTCCTCCACCTGAGGAAGAAGTTCCACACCACTGACCTAGGCAAGCTGAACAAGGACGGCACCTTCTCTGCGCCGTATGGGAAGAAGATCTACAGCTGGACTCACGCGATAATGAACCTCCGCCCGATGAACGAGTGGCAGGTCTCGGCTGCCATGTGGATGGTTGAGATAGGGTTCGTAGCGCTTGCGTTCGCGATGAAGGCTTTCAGGCTTGTCTAGGCCTTGAGATAGAAACAGCGACCATATGGTCCAGTGCCCTTTTCCTTACTACAGCGGCGCCCATCTCCTTCTTTCTCTTTATCCTGTTCCTTATCGCCGCTCCCCTGGTGGCCATCCTCTGGCCTCCAGGACTTCTTGCGGCAAGCAGCACATCCGTGTGCTTGATCAGCTTGCTCCTTCCAGCGTAGCTGGCGTATATGGAGGCGTCCTCCACCAACTCCCTGACCGTCTCCTGGAGCTCCCTTTCCATACTCACCACGGCCCTCTCATCAACGCGCTCGGCGCCCGCCTCGCGTATGAATTGCTCTATATCGTAAAGACTGAATCCTCTCCTTTTGTTCAATGAAACCCCCCTGTCTTGTATAACAAAACCAAGCCTTTTAAATAGCCCCTCTTTGCGCCGAATAGCGGCAGTCCACCACCGCTTCCAGGATGAAAATGAGGGTTTGACGTCGGGCTCAGGCGTAGGCCGCAAGGTATATGGCTGTGCAGATGACCGCTATCCTTATGTTGTCATCCACGAAGAGGTCAAGGCTCTCCGCCCCGGCGAGTATTGCAGCCGCTATGAAGGCGTTGTACCCTATGGCGAAGTAGCCAAGGAATCCGGCGATGATGAAGAATGCAAGGGTGCCGGCTGCGCTCTTCCTGCGGTTGTATGGCAGCTTTGGGCCGCCAACCCTTATGCCCACGATGGTAGCGGCAGGATCGGCGAACAGAAGGGCGATTACGGAGAAAAGGAGGAAGTTGGAGTTGTGAATCACGCCTATGAGAAGGGCCACACCAGCGGCAAGGTAGACAGCCCCTATGCCAAAGGTGGTGCTCATCCGCTCCATCCTTGATGCCGTGTACCTGTAGAACTTGTAAAGTGTGCCGCCAACCCTTCTGGCCTGTTTGAGGCCGGAGATGTTGTTGATCAGGTAGCCGGCGAGTATCATGAAGAAAATGGTGTCTGAGGCTAGAGTAAGCGGAAGCAGCAACACCATTGCGGCAACCAACAGGCCTATCAGTATGTGTATCACATCCCTGTTAACCTCGACCTCCAGCCTGCTGTTGAGCGACGAACGGACCCTGTTCGTGGCCGCGAAAAAGTCGACGTAGAGAAGGCCGAACATCGTGCCTATGGCGAACATGGCCGCAAGCGCTATGGTGGCGGTCAGGGACAGCAGGCCGTAGATGAAGCCTGCCGCTATTATGGAGAGCAGCGCAATGAACAGCCTTGGCTTCCGTACGTAGGCCTGCGCCAGAGCGGTTGAGAGCGCGGCCATCCCGACGCCCACATACGCGATCACCTCATTGTACGTGCCGTATACCGTGTAAGCTGCGATGAACGAGACGGCTATTGATGCGGCAAGCGGTATAATCGATGACTTACGCCTTGATGAGTAGTAGAGTGAGGCGAGCGATGCCGCGAACGAGAAGAGGAGGAAGGCGATGCCATAGTATTGCGATAGCATAGGAGGACCTCATACGAGCAGTATGGCCAGCGTGGCCAGGACGAACCCGCCCCCTATTATCACCGGGACCATGAACCTAGCGAGCTCGTATACCGAGTGGGCCACGGCGAGCAGCTTCTCCATCGAGTTGGGCCCCCAGACCACGAACCTCTTCATCACAGAGGAGGTGTGGGAGAACTTAACGGCCTCCATGTTGCCCAGAGCGTCAGACACCACTTTGTCAAGCGTCTCCTTCATCGAGGCGAACCTTGTAGTGGTGCCAAGAACGTTGTCGGCATCGAAGCCAAACGAGTTGACCGCATGCGTGTCTGTGGTGTACGCCTCGGCAGTTATGCCGTACTTGTGCCTAAGGTGGCTTACTATCTCGTCCCTGATCCTGGGAAGCATGTTGTTGCAGTTGAACTGCACTATCGCGTACCTGAATCCGTTGAATCCGAACACCGCGACGTTGAGGTTGCCCCTTGCCAGGTCGACGGGACCCCTCAGGTTGTAGTAGAGGTCAGCGTTCGCCACACCAAGCTTCACCGCCTCGGTCTTGTGCATCGGCTTCTGCATCTGCTTTATCGCGGATATGTACTCCATCATGAATTTGGAGTTGGGCTTTATGCCGTCCAGCTCGTCCTTGGGCGCGCTCTCGTACCTGGAGTTGTGGGCGTCAATCAGCACAACGCCGTTGAACTTGTCCCCCAGCAGACCCTTGAACAGCATCGCCGTGTCCGGAGAGACGTCCTCGGTCACCCTGGGAGCCCTTGTCAGCGTGGTTATGGCCACCGGCCCAAGGTCAATCGCGATGATGTTGGCACTCTTGAACCTGCTCCTGTAGAAAGATGCGGACTTGTAGGATTTCGCGGTGCCTGACTCCGCTATGCACCTGTCGACCGTTGCCCTCAGGATATTGAACTGTGTTATCGATACCGGGTTGTGATCTATGTTGACGCAGGAGTGCATTATGAAGCCTGGCACCTTGTACTTTGTGTTGATATGCCTCTCGAGCATGTGGGGAAAGTCGCTTCCTGCGAGCGTGCCCGATGGGCCGTAGTGTATGTCTGGGGCGAAGAAGACCGCCTTCAGCTGGTTCTTCCCAGTTCTGGCTACTATGGTGTCAGTGGCTATGTCGAGCGGGGTGCCGAACTTGCCTCCGAACGGCGTCGCGATGTTGATGTCGAACAGCCAGTTCTGCAGCATCTGCGACAGCGCGTCAACGCCCTGGAGGCCGAAGCTCTTCCTAACAGGTCTGTCGAGCACGTAGAGGATGGTGTAGCTTATGAGGAGAAATACGAATATGCCGGCGTAGAGCTTGATGAGCAGCAGCTTGAACGGCGTCTGGAAGGAAAGTATGGAGCTGCTGTAAGGGATGTAGAGCAGTATGTTGAGCGTCGGTTGGACCACAGCAAGGAACACCGCCCTCTTCCTCTGGCCCAGGAGCACCTTGTTGATGAAGAACCACCAGCCGAAGATGCTGGCGTTGCCCACGAGTATGATGGCGCTCGCTACCGCGTATGCACCTGTGACAACGTAGACGATGCTGCCGAGCAGTATGAAGACAGAGTATGAGATGGTGCTGACCATCAGTATGAAGAGAAGGTACCTCGTCACCACGTACCTCTTCACCGCCTTGATGACAACTAGAGTAAGCAGGGCGGGCACCATTATTACGAGTATCCCGGTTATGCCCCCCTTGACGAGAATGTAGGAGAGGTTGCCGTGTATGGAGCTGTAGTTCATCAGAGCTACCGCCGCTATGCCCATCACTATACTCACTGAGAGGAGCGCCATGAACAGAACCGTGGCTCTTGGCGTGCCTTTTGAGAACGGATTGAGGTCAGTAAGCAGGTTGTCGTAGCTCTTGGAGGCCATCGGAACACTTGCTGGATGGAGGCGGCTACTTGCCGAACCTCCTCTTTCTTTGGGAGAAGACCTTCAGCGCCTTCTCAAGATCAGTCTTCTCGAAATCGGGCCAGAACTTCTTGGTGAAGTAAAGCTCCGAGTAGTCGGACTGCCACGGCAGAAAGCCTGACAGCCTCATCTCCCCTGAGGTCCTTATAAGCAAATCAACGTCGGGCACCGAGGCGGTCCTTATGTTGCGCCTCATCGTCTGCTCGTCTATCTTCATGTGCGGGTGGGTGGCGGACTCGGCGTGTATCTTCCTGAGCGCGTATATCATGTCGTCCCTTCCGCCATAGCCCACCAGCAGGTTTATCGTGAACTCCTTGTACATCTTGGTCTTGCCCTCAAGGTACCTGAACGCCTCCTTCACCGTCTTCGGCAGCCCAGTCAGGTTGCCGACGACCTTTATCCTGGTGTTGTTCTTCTGCAGTATCTCGAGTATCTTGGGATCCCTTGCTGCCTTTATGTAAAGCGAGTATAGCGTTCCTATCTCCATCTTGCTCCTTCCAGTCATGTTGTCGGTCGAGAGCGCCCATACGGTGAGGGTCTTCACTCCGAAGCCCTTCGCCCAGACGCCGAAGTCCACGAACTTCCTCACGCCTGCTTCATAGCCCCTGAAAAGCGCGAACCTGTGCAGCTTTGACCATCGCCTGTTGCCGTCGGGTATGAGCGCGAGGTGCGCCGGAACCTGATTTATGCTCCCCTTAGTTGATCTTAATCTAGAAACCATGAGTATCACAGCACCGTACTGCCCATATACTATTCTTTTAAAAGGTTTTTATAGCTTGTTCTTGGCTATCCGAGAGCTGGAGGCGGGGTTTGAGCAGTGGAGCAGTAGGTTGGTTATAAAGAATTTGCCTGCCAATCTGATGCTGGTGCTGCTTTTGGAGTTCGGGATGGAGGTGTACAGGGTAAACTCGCTTGCCGAGATGATAGGCAACGAGGAGTCCATCAAGAAGCTCACCCACTTCGCCAGCGAGGTCGAGAACGGTAGCAAGAGAACCCCTCTGCTGATCTTCGGCCCATCGGGCGTGGGGAAGACCACCGCAATCCACCTGCTCGCGGAGGAGAAGGGATGGAACGTTGTGGAGCTGAACGCGAGCGACTACAGAGACAAGGAAACTATAGAGAAGAGGCTAATTTCGGCAGCCACCTCAAGGACCCTGTTCGGCAAGAGGAACCTTGTACTTCTGGACGAGATAGACGAGCTTGCGGCAAGGTTCGACAAGGGAGCGTCGGGCGCAATAGCTGAGCTCATCTCTTCGGCGAAGAACCCGATAATATTCATAGCGAACGACATGTGGGACCAGAAGATATCCTTCCTGAGGGGCAAGACCGAGCCGGTCGAGTTCAAGAGGGTCGACCCGGTCGCCATATCGAAGCTGCTCTACAGGATATGCGACCGCATGTCTGTGAAGGTGAGCAAGGAGAGCGTCGAGCTCATTTCGAGCAGGTCCAACGGCGACGTGAGAAGCGCAATCAATGACATGTACGCCATAATGGGCTCGGAGGCTGCTGAGACCACAGAGGTCATAGGCCTTAGGGACAGGAAGATAGACGTCTTCAACCTGCTCGACAAGATATTCTTCGCCAACACGCTGGCTGCACCGCTGAGGTCGATATCGGGCACCGACTTAGACAATGACATGCTGATAAAGTGGCTCGACGAGAACATACCGAAGAGGTATGTGATGTCCGGGGACATGAAGCAGGCATTTGACGCACTATCATCCGCGACTATGTTCGCAACGAGGGCTATGAGGGCGCAATATTACACTTACTGGAGGTACATGAACGTGCTGATGTCGAGCGGAGTCGCACTGGCAAAGAGCAGGTACCCCGACACAATGCAAAGATACGCCTTTCCGAAGGTGATAAGGTCGCTCAGCACGTCAAAGGGATCGAGGAGGGAGGATGTCGCCATCGCGAGGAAACTCCAGCTTAGCTTCCATGCGAGCACATCAAGGATAATAAGGAACGAGATGCGGATGCTGGCAAAGATGATAAAGAGCGAGATGAAGGACGGAGACGCGGATGAGGTCAACGACCAGATGATGAGGGTTTACAGGCTAGAGAAGGACGAGATCAAGGCCATAGTGGAAAGATACGGCTAGTCTGCTTATTTTTGAATGTTAATTTTTTAGACTGTAAGGCAGGCATTCACTGCCTTGCTCCGAGTTCTATGAGGAGTAGCGTCAGCGCCTCCTTTATGTTCTTGTTGGCGACCCTTATGCTTGCCGCCTCCGCATGCCCCCCGCCGCCTATCTCGGGATTGGAGTGCTTCAGCCTTTCTATTACCTGAAGTATCTCCACCTCTGCGGATATTGCCTTGCTCACTCTCATGGAGATGAAGTTGCCGAAGTGCACGGCCGTAATGACCCTATCGCCGTTTAGCTCCTCCAACCTTCCCTGAAGCCTTGAGCTGTACCTCCCCGGAAGCGGGAATCCCTGCTCCTTGTCGGCTATGGGTGTGAAGTCCACCACAAACACCTGGACGCCCTTGTCGGTAAGGTGCTTGTTGGCGGTGTTGACCCCAAGGGATATCGCCTCCTCCATCTGCTCCGTTGCCGTTGCATATGTAGATATGTACTTATCAGGGTCGGATATCACCGCCTCGATCTGCTTGGGGCTTAGCCCGTTCTTATTCTTGGCAGTCATATAGTCCAGCACTGTAGCTAGGCGCACCGCGTCCGCATCGTTAGTGTTGGCGTATTTGCTGTAGTCGCTTATGAAAGATGCCTTGATTAGCTCGTCAAAGTGGTCGCCGCTCAGCGCCTGCGACAGGAAAGAGGTGAGCGCGCCGGCGGTCATGTTAGAGTCGCTGCCGAAGTTCCAGCTGTTTAGGTACCTTGCCCCCTCGGAGCTGAAGCCCTTGTAGGGCATGTGGTGGTCCAGCCATATGATATCGGCATTGCCCTTAATAATTTCCATGCCTCCAGAGCTCTCTTCAGATGTGCCGAAGTCGGTGATGAGCAGCACCGGCTTCTCCTTGCTGGAGTACTGGCTTATCAGCGCGCTGTCCGAGTATGCGGAGTCCGGAGTGTAGGCTATGCTCTTGTTCATGAACCATGATGCTGACCTGCCGCCTTCAAACGCTCCCGCGCCAATCTTTGAGAGAGCCCTGTAAAGCGCAAGCGCGCCTGAAGAGCCGTCGCCGTCGTTGTGGAACCTGACTATAAGCGGCGCGCCAGTGAGATATGCCCTTAGCAGCGACTCAGCGGCATCTGCGAGCGCTGACCTCAGCTTGTCCTTTTCAGTTATTTCTATGACCCCGAAATCGATTGTTGCAGCCTTTGCCCTTACTCCTATTCCGTCCACAAGAGAGGATAGGGTGCGGCTGTAGAGCTCCGGGCCCGCTGTGCCATTGGACTCTATCCCGCTAACCTTGAAGCTCTCATCGTACTGCAGATCGACATGCTCCATGAGCGACATCTCGAGGTTGGAGCTGACCGATATCGAGGAGCGCTCGTTTATGACTGTGTAGAGATCCGCGCCATCGCTAGCCCTTCTCGTGGATGTGACTATCCCAGTTGTCCTTAGCAGGTTCATCATATCTTCTCTATTTCTTGGCTTGGTCGGCACTCCCGCACACCTACGGGGTCGAGTTCACCGTTGCATTGCTGGTTGCGGATGAGTAGCAGCTCTGCCTGTAGGTCAGGTTCGATATCTGGGTGCACGCGGTCGAGTTGTACTTTGATGCGTATGCGGTTATGCAGGCGTACTTGTAGTTGATATCGGATATCTGGGTGCATGCCGAGAGGTTCTTGGATGTGAGCGCCGTGTTTATCAGAACTGCATACTTGCATACGCTAGCGACCTGCGAGGGCGCTGATGCGCATACGCTTGCGTTTAGCTGAAGCGCGGTCTGGTTGGTCGATGACTTACCGTATGAGCATAGCTGGCCCAGCACCCCGGGCTGGCCCGCGCAGAGGGAGTAATCTGAGGTGAGTGTGGCAAGCCTGTAGTAGCAGTATCCCTGCGGAGTCAGGTTGAGCTCGGCAAGCTGCACCTGCTGAAGCTGCAATGTGTAGTTGCCGGTATTCTGCTGCAGTATGCTGTCTATTATGGGCTGGTCGGTGTGGTTGGGAAGTAGGGCGCAGTATCCTGAATTGCTCTTTGATATCGCGGTGTTGTAGTAATACATACTGCTGCACAGAGAGGCCTGGGAGCCGTTGGAGACGTATGAGCATGTCGATTTGTCCGAGAACTTCTGGCTGGTGGCAAGCGCGTATGCGCACTGTGACGAGTACGGCTGGGAGAGCACAGCGCAGTCTGTCGGGCTTTGCTGCTTCTGGCTCATCTGGGTGACGCACTGATAGTAGTATGTGGTCGAGTTGGCCAGGCCGGCGCATATGGTTGCGTTGTCCTTGCTCAGCGCTATTGAGGTTATGCATCCCGCCTGCGAGTTTATGCTCGATATGCTGCGGCACACTGTCGCGTTGTTTGTGTAGTTGGCCATCGCGAGGTAGCAGTTGTCCCTCGGCTGCGAGAGCACTATTCCGCTGCACCCCCTCTGGCCCGATGGGTGTATTTGCAATGCGAGGCTGACAAGCGCAAGCGCCAGCAGGACTACAGTGACGAGCGCGTAGAGTCGGATCCGCTCATGGTGCCCCAGATTCAGCCGCGGCTTGGCCTTTGAGGGAGCCTCCTCCTTTTTGCGATGAAGCCTTAGCCCGAACATCAAATCAGTCGATCTCAATCACTGCTCCAGGCTGAATACCCTGAAGCCCTGCGGCGTTATGTCGTATGGCGAGAGTGTCCAACTGTGGGCGGTTCCCCTTGTCTTTATTATCTCGAGCGTCAGGGTCCTCTTGTCCTCCTGGCCGTTCTGGTAAAGCGTTATTATCCCGTCGAACACGAATGACTCGATGCCGAACTTTATGTCCTTCCTCTCCGACGACTTTATCTCAGTGGTTATGATGGAGGTTATGCCCAGCCTCTTCATGTTTGTTATCATGGCGAGTATCGACTTCCTGTACTTCAGGTTGTCGCCGATGAGCATGCGCAGTACGGAGAACGAGTCTATGGCAACGAGCTTGGCGTTGTTCATCTTGGCTATGGCCTCGATATCGGACATTATGTTGCCGAAAGAGTAGGTCTCGGAGTCCTCCTGCTCGGATATCCTGGTGGCGGGATCATCCCCGTCAACAACCAGCATGTTGCTCTGTATGAGTGCGTCTATGTCCGTGTAATCAGGGAACGCGGCCTTTGCATTCTTTATCACGTCCTCAGGCTTTTCTTCTAGCGCTATAAATGCGCATGGGACTCCCTTCTTGGCGTTCCTGTAAAGTATGTCGAATGATAGAAGCGTCTTGCCGGCGCCCGGGCCGCCCGCGATTATGAACTGGCTCATCTCCGGTATGCCGCCATACAGCATCGAGTCCAGGCCCGCTATTCCGGTCTTTATCCTTGCCCTTCCCCCCTCCCCGTTTGAACTTGAATTGGACTCGTTACCGTTAGCCATCTGAGCACCGCGATAATTATATTAAGTGAAAGACTATAAAGTATTCTGACGGGCTTGGCGCCGGTGCAATCCATGAGGATAACAGCGAGCGGCTCGACAGTCTACCTGAAGAGCCTGGCAATGGAGGACGCAGACGCCATACAGCACAACGCCAACGATCCAGAGCTGGCGAGGGACGTTGCTTCCTCAGGCCATTTCCCGCACCCTTACACAAGGGCTGACGCCCTTGAGTTCATACAAAGAGCGGTTAGCCTTTATGCGATTATGACAGACCTCCACCTTGGAGTCTGGGAAGCTTCAGAGAACGAGCTCATCGGCGCTTGCGCGCTCGGAAGCATCGACCTGAAGAACAAGAGGGCCGAGATTGGGTACTGGATAGGAAAATCCCGGTGGGGTAAGGGATACGGCAAGGGGGCTGTTGCTCTGATGTTGTCGTACGGGTTTAAGGTACTGGAGCTCAATCGTGTTTACTGCAGTGTGTTCGAATCAAACGCAAGGTCTATAGCGCTACTCCGCTCGCTGGGCTTCGTTGAGGAGGGCAGGCTAAGGGCTCATGACACGATTGACGGGAAGAGGGTTGACTCCCTTTCTTTCGGGCTTCTCAAGGAAGAGTTCAAGCATCTGCAAAACGTCGAAATTTCGGACTAAAACGGCACAGATTCTTTAAATAGCTTTACTGCCAATTTTAGATGATAAGGATGGTCTCGCTGTTCCATTTCGGAGGAAAAAAGGAAGCGGATACGCTTGGCGACATGGCGGAGAGCATAAGCAGGAATGATAAGAAAGTGCTGCAGGAGCTGCGCAATGGCAGGATAGATCTTCTAAGCACAATGGAGAAAATGGCTGTGGAGGCCAGGAATGGAAATCCTAAATGTTTCGACGCTCTTGTGAAAATAGGCAAGGAGATAGAATCTTCTGCACAACACTACCTGAGTGATAAAAGATTTGCGGAGATAAAGCAGTGGAATCATTATAAGAAGGGGTATAGATACCTAATACATGAAGTCGCAAAGGTCAATTACAATTTTGCAAAAGCCACAATCATGCATCCGCTTGCAGCGACGCAGGACTTTGATGGAAAGAACCTGATAGGGATTATGGTGAAATGGGAACATGATATGACTACAATCAGGGCTATAAACCTGAGGAAGGACATAACAAAAAATAAGCTGGTTTTATGAAGACTACAACCAAGATAGGGATTCTGCTCGTGATTGTGGGCGTGATAGTGCTGTTCGGCTCAGGCGCAGCTGCCAATAAGCAACTGCAGAGGCAGCTGGCCTCGGTGAACATGACGGCCCAGCCGCACAGCTTCGCATACACCGACATAAAGGTTAACGCGAGCTCTATGATATTCATCACAGTAGCCACGTCCAACTCCTCTAACATATACCTGTTCAACTCCAGTGCCTTCAATACTTGGAGCACTCAGGCGAGCAATGCCACTGCGAACGGCGAGGCTTACGCAGCAGAGGTGAACGGCAGGGGGCTTCTTTACACCTACGGCAATTCCAGCTTCGTTCAGCTCACGCTTCCGGACATGGCGAGGAACTCAAGCTACAACTTCTCAAGGGTATTCAATGGAAACTACTACCTTGTTATAGACAACACGAACAGCAGCGCAGCCAAGCCAATGGCTATATCGGCCAGGGCTGCCTACGTTGTTCTCAACTCCAACACGGTATCGAGCTACCTCAAGGGGATTACTTACGGAGTGGGCGGGGCGCTTGCCCTGATAATAACCGGAGTGGTTGTCATCATCTACGGTTTCTTCAAAAAGAAGGCGGATGGGGCGGTCGCAGCGGTAGTGCAAAAGACGAAGTCGGATACGACAAGCAAAGAATATATAGATTCGCTTTATAAAGATATAGAAGGGAAAAAGGGCGGCGCCGAGAGGAAAAGCAGGGCGAAAAAGGCCGCAAAGTGAGGCGATTATATGGATGAGCTCAGGGAGAAGATAGCTGGAGAGATAACCCTATCGGAGAGCCCGGGCAGCGCCATGAAGAAATGGAGGGAGCTCTTCGGAGTCACCCAGATAGAGCTATCCAAGCAGATAAGGATATCCACCTCCACGATAAGCGACTACGAGAGCAACAGGAGGCTCAGCCCCGGCGTCGGGGTGATAAAGAGGTTCGTTGAGGCGCTCTTCACCATCGACACCTCAAGGGGAGGCACGGTCATAAGCGGGCTCAACAAGTTCACCAACCAGGAGCAGAAGACCCCGTTCTACCTGATTCATGATTTCAGCTCGCCAATCAGCGGCGTGGACTTCAACAGGATAATAGAGGGCAAGGTGGTGGCCAACCCCAACTACCTGGACAGCGTAAAGCTATTCGGCTACACCAAGATGGACAGCCTGAGGGTCATACTTGAGATGTCCCCTGCGGAGTACCCGAAGCTGTTCGGATCGACCACGGAGAGGGTCTTCATATTCGAGAAGGTGTCTACGGGAAGGTCGCCGCTTGTGGTCATAAGGGTCGCCCCGATCAAGCCAAAGGTGATAGTGCTCCACAACGTCACTACGGTTGACAAGCTGGCCATCAAGATAGCCCAGGTGGAGAGGATACCGCTGCTCACCACGAAGCTCGACATAGAGGAAGTCTACAAGAGGCTCGACAAGCTCTGATCCTAAGTTTGGAAGCCTTTTTAGTCTGTGGCTTCGGATACGTAACCGTGAGATAATGAAGAATCTGATAGTATCGATAGAAGCAGTCATAGGAGGCGTGATAATAGCCTTGCTTACCGGGCTCGCCAATACGACACCGGGAGGTGGCTTCGTTGGTGCATCGTGGTATGGGTGGCCAGTGAGCTGGCTTTACAAGCTGGTAATCGCGCCGCAGTACAACCCGTGGAAGGTCCAGTGGGGGAACCTGATCATAGACATCATAGTCTGGATTGTAGTAGTCGCGGTGGTCATGCTGATTGCGGAACACGTGATGGGACACGGGAAGAAGCCCGCTGCCTCAAAGAAGGGCAAGGGCAAAAGCAAGAAATAATAAATAAAACTTTGGCAGGCGTCAACCCCAGACGTCTGCCTTTATCTTTTCCTGTGGGACACCCAAGGATATCAGTGCATCCTTTATTGCCTTAACGAATGCCAGCGGTCCGCATATGTATGGCGACCTCTCCATATAGTCCGGCGCGAATGCCTTTATCATCTCGGCGTCTATGTGCCCGGTCTTGCCGGTCCAGCCGTCGCCCTCAGCGGGCCTTGTGACTGTTATGAGAGTATTGAGCTTTATCTGCCCCTCGAAATCCTTGAGCTCCTGCTTCCTGATAATCTCGGTGGGGTACTTGATGCTGTATATCATGCTTGTGTCAGTCCCCGCGGCGGTCTTCTTTATGTGCCTGAGCATGGACATGAACGGGGCAAATCCTGTGCCGCCCGCAAGGCACAGTATCTTCTTGTCCGACATTGCGTCGAACTTGAACTGGCCGTGAGGCCCCGTGACGTTGAAGAGCTCTCCTATCTTGGAGTTTACGAAGTAGGATGTGTGGCCGTCGTGAGCCTTCACAACAAACAGCTCGAATGTGTCGATCTCCGGCTCTGAGGCTATTGAAAACGCCCTTCCGGTGAACTCCTTGTTTGTCGCGGTGTCTATTCCGAATGTCATGACGAACATTCCAGGGTCAAATGAGAGCGGCTTGGAGTCCTGGGCCTTGAACCTGATGAGCAGGACCTCCGGGGTCTCGTCTATCTTTTCGGTAACCGCAAATGGCCTCTTCTCTACCATGATATCATCAATCTTACAATCAGAGACTTGAAACTTCAGCTATAAAAATATGTTGCAGCAAATGCCGAATAGGAATCCAAAACGTGCACTTATGAGATGAAGCCGGTTACCGCCTTTGCGACCTCATCAGGTTTGGTGTAGTGTGGATAGTGCTTCCCGCCTTCGACAACCAAAGTCCTGCTCCCTTTTATCTTGCCGAACTCGCTTGCGTATCTTATGTTGACCACAGGGTCGTCGCTGCCCCACAAGATGAGCGTAGGGACAGAAACGGCACCGAACTGCGTGGCAGACAGAGTCGATACGCCGCTGTTGCCCACTAGACTTCGTATCACGTAGTCCTTGTTGCCGTTGATTGCCAGAGCGTCCTTTATCAGCTGCACCCCCTCGGCCTCTGAAGTGCCTGCGCTCTTGGAGTCCTCAAGCCTCCTCGCGGAGCCTGCCGAGTCCTCAACGATTATCCCCTTGCAAGGATAGCCTTCAGCAGCGTAAAGTACGGATATCCAGCCGCCGTAAGAGTGACCGAAAAGGTAGCAGTCCAGATTCTTCGCTGATATGAACTCTCTGAGGGCCTTGACTTGCACGTTTACGGTGTAGTCTATCTGCGGCGCCTCTGAGAGGCCGTGCCCCAGGAGGTCAAGTAGGTAGATGTCGAAATTGTCGGGCAGGAAGCCCATGAGCTTTGCGAAGGCCTTTGTGTTACCCCCGAGCCCGTGGAGAAATAATATGGTGTTCCTCGTGCCTTTGTGGTGCTTGAAATGGATGGAGCCGAATGAGGTCTCTTCGTAACCCTCCTCAAAGTCTTTTTCGTAGTCCACTGACTCACGCCTTTGGCTTCGCCGAAAAGAAGTGTATGCTGCGCCCCAGCGCGAGCTCGGCGGCCTCCTGTATGGCCTCGCTGTATGTGGGATGCGGGTGTATAGTGTCAGCGATGTCCTCAAGCGTCGCGCCCATCTCTATGGCCAGCGCAGCCTCGGATATCATGGAGCTTGCCTCATCGGAGACTATCTCCACTCCCCTGACCAGATTGTCGCTATCGTATGCAACCTTGACGAAGCCGTTGGTCGTGTTCAGTGCGACGCTCCTTCCCAATGCGGTGAGCGGGAACTTTGCCACCTTCAGCCCCTGGCTCTCGTCCAGTACCCCAGCTATCGCGATTTCGGGGTCTGAGAATATGACCGCGGGAACCACTACGTTGTCATACGAGGAGTTCATGCCTGACGCAATCTCGCCGGCAATCACCCCCTGGCGCATCGCCTTGTGGGCAAGCATGGGCTCACCCACAACGTCCCCAATTGCAAGTATGTTAGGGTCGCTGGTCGTGAGCGCCCCGTCAATCGTTATGAATCCCTTTTCGTCCAGCTGCACCTTCGTGTTCTCCAGTCCCAGGCTGTCGGTATATGGCTTAAGGCCGATGGCAACCACTATGATATCAGTGTCTATCTTTTCGCCGCTCTCAAGAGTCACAGAGTTGGCATCGTGCGACTTAGGGGTTGAGTTAGTGTACACCCTGACGCCCAGCTGGGTCACCCTGTCGTTGACCAGCTTTATCGCATCCCTGTCGAACTTGGAGAGGAGCTCGGACCTTGCTATTATGCTGACCTTGGTTCCCAGCTTTGCGTATAGCGTTCCTATCTCCACAGCCACATACCCTGCGCCAACTATCGCCATTGCCTTCGGTATGGTGTCTAGCATCAGCGCCTGTTTGTAGTCTATGACGTTGCCTCCGAATTCGAAGCCGGGGATGGTGTACGGCTCCGAACCTGTGGCGATTATCGCCTTCTTGAAGTCGAGCGATATGCCGTCCGTGAGCTGAAGCGTGTTTCCCGATATGAAAGTGGCAGTGCCGTTGAACACGTCTATCTGGTTCGCCTTGCAGAGATATGCGACCCCGTCCTCCAGCTTCTTGGAGACGGACATCCGCCACTCAAGCATCTTCTTTGCGTCGAGCGAGACGCTGCCTGTTATGCCGAACTCCTGCGAGTGCTGAGCCTCGTAGAAAACATCGGATATCTTTATCATGGTCTTTGAGGGTATGCACGCGTAGTTGAGGCAGTGTCCGCCGAGCTTGTTCTTCTCGACTATGGCAACGCTCTTGCCCAGTTGCGCTGCCCTGATGGCCGCCACATAGCCGCCGACTCCCGCGCCCACTACCGCGACGTCAACCTGCTGAGGCAATGAACCCATGACCATAGTAACACATCATCCGCTTATCTCAAGGTAGTCGAGATCCTCAATGTACTTCTTTAGCGCGTTGCCGAAGTGCACGGCCTCCGCGCCGTCAACTACCCTGTGGTCGAAGCTTATCGAGATCGGGAGCACCTTGCCCACGACAATCTTGCCGTCCTTGACTATGGGGGTGTCCTTTATCAGGTGAACGCCGAGTATCGCGACGTCGGGATAGTTTATCATCGGCACCGATAGGAATCCGCCTCCCAGGCTGCCTATATTGGATATCGTGAAGCTGCTGTCCTTCATCTCCTCAATCGTTATCGTCTGGTCCCTAACCTTCTGCCCGAGCTCGGCCAGCTCCTTCGCCATCGCGATGATGCTCTTCTTGTCGGCGTCCCTTATCACCATCACCTTCAGCCCGTCGGGAGCCTCGGCTGCGATGCCGATGTTGTAGTAATTCTTCCTTATTATCTCCAGCTTCTCGTGGTCGTAGCTGGCGTTGAAGTTCGGGTTCTCCTTGAGCGCCTCTATCGTCGCCTTTATTATGAACGGGAGGAAAGTGAGCTTCACGTTGTGCTGCTTCATCACCGCCTCCTTCTCCTTCTGGACGCGGTTGAACAGGTCCGTGGCGTCTATAAGCTCCATGCTCACGGCCCTCGGTATTGTCCACGACAGCTCCATGTTCCTGGCGATCGCCTTCCTAGTCATGCTCATCGGTATGCGCTTGATGTCCTCCTTGTGCTGAGCCTCAAGCGACTCCGAGAACCTGACCACAGGCTTTTCCTGAACAGTCCCCTTGCTCGCGAATGACCTGAGATCGTTCTCAATGACCCTGCCGTTCGGTCCAGTGCCGATGACCTGAGATATGTCGACGTTAAGCTCGTGCGCCATCTTCCTCACTGAAGGAGTGGCAAGTATGGCCTTCTCTGTCTTCGCTGGTGCGGTTGCCTGCGCGACTGCCTTGGCGGGCTGTGATGCGGCCTGCTTCTGTGGGGCTGCCGGCTGAGCCTTCCCCGCGCTTCCGAGTTCCGCTGCGGTGCCTATGTAGGCGATCATGTCGCCCACGTGCACGGTGCTGTTCTCAGGCGCCATTATCTTGACTATGCCGTCAACCGGCGACGGAACGTTGACGACCGCCTTGTCGGTCTCAACCTGGACCACCGCCTGGTCCTCCTTGACAGTATCGCCGTCCTTGACCAGCCACTTCTGCACGTGGCCTTCGGTTATGCCCTCGCCGACGTCTACAAACTTTATCTCCTTCATGGACACCACTACTGGCTCATCATCTTGTCAATCGCTGCAGATATCTTTATCGCATTAGGTATGTAAAAGTTTTCGTATCCAGGGAACGGGTATGGAAGGCTGTCGGACGCGACCCTCATAATCGGCGCGTCGAGTTCGAATATCGCCTTCTCCGCTATCCTGGCTGCTATCTCGGCGCCAGCGCCGAAGCTGAGCTGGGCCTCGTGGACTATCATCGCCCTTCCGGTCTTCTTTACGCTCTCTAATATCGTCTTCTCGTCAAGCGGGCTTATCGTCCTCAGGTCTATTATCTCAGCGTCAATCGCCTTCTTCTCCACGACCTCCTTGACCAGCGGCACCATGGTGCCGTATGTGATTATGCTGAGCTTGCTTCCCTCCTTCACCACGTTGGCCTTTCCTATCTCGACCTCGTAGGACTCCTCGGGGACCTCCTGCTTGAACAGCCTGTAGAGCTTGGTGGGCTCCAGGAATATGACGGGGTCGTTCATGTGCGATGCCCTTATCATCAGTCCCTTGGCGTCGTAAGGGTTCGACGGCTCTACCACTATCAGTCCACCCACGTGGGAGTAGTAGACCTCCGGACTGTCGGAGTGGTGCTCAAGCGTCCTAACTCCGCCGCTCACCGGCGTCCTGACTATCATCGGCACAGTGAACCTCGACCTTGTCCTGCTCCTGTATCTTGCCGCGTGGTTTATCAGCTGGTCGAATCCCATGTACATAAATCCCGCGAACTGTATTTCTGGTATCGGCAGCATGCCAGACATCGCCATCCCTATCGATGCCCCGAGTATGACGGACTCGGCAAGCGGGGTATCGAACACGCGCTCGCTGCCATACTTTGCCTGAAGCCCCTCGGTGACCCTGAATACTCCGCCGTCCTTCCCGACGTCCTCTCCCAGAACTACAGAGTTCTTGTTCTCGTTGAGTATTATGTCTAGCGCGTTGTTCAGTGCGCCGACCATGTTTGTCATCATATCGTCAATCCTCACTTCTGGTAAAAGCCGTTGGCCTTCGCGTCGTCGAGCTCCTCCTGCAGGACCTCTGGCATATAGCTGTAGACATTTGTGAACATCGTCTCCGGGTTCGGCGTGAACTTCTCGGCCTTGTCCACCGCCTCGTCTATGGCCTTCTTGAACTCCTCTGCGGCGTCGGCCTCCTTCTTGTCGTCCCACAGCCCCTTTGCTACAAGGTACTTCCTTATGCGGTCTATCGGATCCTTCTTCTTCCACACCTCCACGTCCGCGGGATCCCTGTATTTGGTGGGGTCGTCAGCCGTGGTGTGCATGCTCATCCTATATGTGACGCACTCCAGCAATGAGGGTATGCCGTTCACCGCATCGTTAAGCGCCTCCCTGGTCGCCTTGTATACCGCTACAACGTCGTTGCCATCAACCTGGAGCACTTTTATCCCTGCCGCTATTCCCTTCTGGGCCAGCGTCGGGGCCACGCTCTGGCTGCTTCTCGGAACGGATATCGCCCACTGGTTGTTCTCTATGATTATGACGAGCGGTATGGCCATCACTCCGGCGAAGTTCATCGTCTCATAGAAATTGCCCTCGGATGTGCCGCCGTCTCCAACGTACCCGACCACGGACTTGCCGGTCTTCAGGTATTTCTGCGCGAGCGCGATTCCAGCCGCATGGGGCAGCTGGGATGAAACAGGTACTATGTAGGGAAACCCCGCTACGGACTTGGGTATTGCCCCGCCCTCCTCGAAGCCCTTCCAGTAGAGGAAGAACAGCTCGAGCGGCAGACCCCTTGCAAGGTAGACGCCGTGTTGCCTGAAGTTTGGAACGAAGAAGTCGCCGTCGCCCATAGCCATGGCTGTGCCGATCTGCGTAGCCTCCTCACCTATAGATGGGGCGTAGGTGGCAGCCCTGCCCTGCCTCTGAAGGCTTAGGGTCTTGGCGTCGAGAGCGCGGGTGAAGAGCATGTACCTGAGCATCTCCGCTATCTTCTGGTCGGCCAGCCCCTTAGGGAACTGGTCCGGGTCAACGATACCATTCTCGTCGATTACCTGCAGATAGTTGACCGAGCCTTCGAATACCTTTTTGAGCAGAAAATCACCAGCGGTTAGCTATCGGAGTGAATTAATATAAGGGTTATCTTGCGGGTTAGCGGGCATCCCAATGCGGGATTAGCCAAAACGGCAAAGGTGGGCATATCAGAATAAATACACGCGATTCCAATAAAATATGGTGAAATCATGGTCTCTATGACTAAGGCAATAGGCGGCATAGTGGTTATCGTCATAATCATTGCAGCCATAGCCCTCGCATATGGAAAGATTGGATCCTCGGGTGGATCGCCTTATGTATCAGCCAGCACAACGGTAGCGGCGCCTGCATCAGGCAGCACCTCTTTTAACGTGCAGCTTAGCAACGCGCAGGGCGCTTACGTGATAACGCCTAACGTGATTACGGTTAAGGCCGGAGAGAGCGTAAC
Organism: Candidatus Acidiferrales bacterium; assembly: GCA_035534575.1. GTDB lineage: Archaea > Micrarchaeota > Micrarchaeia > Micrarchaeales > Micrarchaeaceae > JAGWFU01. Next base: position 17,146 of record DATLRT010000015.1, on the reverse strand, counting down.
GATTAACGTAATCAACGACGGCACAATGGTGCACAGTTTCGTGATACCCAATATCAGCGTCTCAGCCCCAGACCTAAGCCCTGGACAGAGCAAGGTATTGACGTTCACGGCACCAGCAGCAGGCAACTACACGTATTACTGCCCGGTGGACAGCCACAAGACTTTGGGCATGGTAGGAACCCTGGTAGTGTCGGGCAGCTGATAAACTGCTCAGTTTAGGTTATCATGCGAGCCCCGCTTGCGCCCGAATAGGTCGGATTTGGCCTTTTGGAGGGCTGGCGGGGCCGCATAATAATAGCTACAGTATAGATAATCTCTTGGTGGAATCATGGTCTCTATGACTAAGGCAATAGGCGGCATAGTGGTTATCGTAATAATCATTGTGGCCATTGTTACCATATACGGAAATAGCGGTTTCTCCAGTGGAACTCCAAGGAGCACGAGCATTGCGACATCAACGGTGCCTGCATCAAGCACGGTACACGCGAACGCAGCCCCTTCTACAACCATACCTGCTAACTCGGTTCCTTTGAACAGTACAAACGACACGATGGCGGAGCCAGCCGGCGGCAGCGTTACCATAAACGTGGCACTCAGCAACACGAACAACCAGTTCGTCATAACGCCCAACGTGATAACAGTGTCGCCAGGTGAGAGTGTGACGCTGAACGTTACCAACGATGGAACCTCAATGCCGCACAACCTGGTCATACCGGCATTGAACGCATCCACGCCCTTCGCTATGTCGCCAGGGCAGAACGCTGTGGTGAAATTCACTGCCCCGTCAGGTGCGGGAAACTACACCTATTACTGCTCGATAGGCAGCCACAGGGCGCTGGGAATGGTTGGCACGCTTGTAGTTAAGGGCGGCTGATTGGCAGCTCCCCAGCTTGGTGCATCAAATGAACATAAAACTCCCGGACATATACATCCAGATGATTATCTCTCTTCTAATATTGGCAGCGATAGCGGCCTCACAGTACGGCATAATGCCGTCCATACTACAGATCCTTTATGCGGTCATACCTGCGGCGGTGCTTGATCTCATACTCAAGAGATACACGCTGAAGAGGTTCATCGTACCGAAGAGCGCGATAATAACGGGATTGCTTGTGGCATTGGTGATAAATCCGGCGACACAGTGGTATGTCCTGGTCATAGCCTCGGTAATAGCCATAGCCTCGAAGCACCTGATAAAGGTGGGAAGCAGGAACATCTTCAACCCGGCTGCGTTTGGGCTGCTGGCTATTTTTATGGCGTTTAGAATCGGAGACGCCTGGTGGGCAAGCTCAAGCATAATAGCGGTGCTGGTTCTTGGTCTCCTGATTGCTTATAGGATAAAGAGGCTCACAGTCGCGGTGGTTTTCATAGTGGTTTTTGAGGCGCTGTTCACCCTGCTTAACTTCCACCTGGTCTCCACCCACCCGTTGGCACTGCTCAATCCCACGATAATGTTCTTCGCCTTCCTGATGCTTATAGAGCACAAGACCTCCCCGCTGACGCTGAGGAGCGGTATAGCGTACTCGGTCATAGTAGGCGTCTTATCGGTAGCTTTCTTCACCATAAACAGCAGCGCGGATTTCCTGCTGCTGGCGCTGGTGATAGGCAACCTCTTCGTTTCCTTCAACAACCGGTTGAGGCTAATACGCTAGGCAGAGCAGTTGGCAGTTATAAATGCTGCGATGCAAATTATACTCATTACAGGTAGTGCCATGCCATTCAGAAGAACCAGAGATTCCTCGCCACATAGAAGAACAGGAAGTTCTACGTTTAACAGAAGAACTAGCAGTGGCTCCCCTTACAGGAGGTCGGATAGTCCTGCGCCACGCAAGAGGGTGGTCGCTTTCACCCCTCGCAGGAGCAGGTTCAATAAGGATCAGATAGTGGCTGAGCTGAAGAGGATGGGCAGGGCGGAGGTAAAGGCCAGCATGGAAAGCTTCGGGATAAACACCGCATCCGCGCTGGGCATATCGGTCCCAGAGCTTAGGAGGCTCGGGACGAGGGTGGGCATGAGCCACGAGCTGGCGCTCGAGCTTTGGGACACGGGAATCCACGAGGCCCGCCTGCTTGCGACCATAATAGAGGATCCGCTAGCCACCACCAACAGGCAGATGGAGCTCTGGGTCAGGGATCTGGACGCGTGGGACATATGCGACAGCCTTTGCACCAACGTGCTATGGCAGACCAAGCCGGCTTACATGAAGGCGGCGGAGTGGTCAAGGAGAGACAGGGAGTTCGTGAGGAGGGCCGGGTTCGCCATGATGGCGGTGCTTGCCAACCACGACAAGGAGGCCAACGACCAGCAGTTCATCAACTTCTTCCCGCTGATAGGGGGAGGCGCTGACGATGACAGGAACTTCGTCAAGAAGGCGGTCAGCTGGGCTTTAAGGAACATAGGCAAGAGGAACATGAAGCTTAACAAGGATTCAATCTCATTCGCGGAGAAGATGGCGCTCAAGGAAACGCCGAGCGCAAAGTGGATAGCCATGGATGTCATAAGGGAGCTGAAGAGCGATGCGGTCATCAACAGGCTCAAGGCGGCCGAGGCCGCATTTGCTGAGACTCAGAAGGCGTAGCTCCTCTTCAGCCATTTCGCAAACGCCAGATATCTCTTTCTCTCTACATCGGTTATGAACGCGGTCCATTCGGTCCGGTTCATCTGCGCGATTGTTTTCTTGCTCCCTTGCGGAACGAATATCCTGCTGGTCATCATGCGCGCATTGTTATGCCCGTGCTCGCGCATTGATATCAGACCTGAGACTTCGCTCTCGAAGATTGCGGTCTTGCCGGTCTTTGGATTTCCGAACACCAGCACGGCATGGAACTTGGCTCTTCTATCCGTGTTGCTGCCCAGAAGCTTAAGCACGCCCTGCCACCCTATCATCCCAATCGTATGTTTAAGGTAGGCCCCTGGGAATCCCTTGAGCGCAGCTACGTAAAACCCAGAATCGTCGACAATGAATGGCCTCTTGGCCAGCTTCAGCGCCTGAGTTGCCTTGTGCATGGCAACATCCTCAACCTCAGGAGACTGGAGCTCGTCCAGCTCAAGGTTCTTCATCTTGACATTTATCCCGTAAGGGGAGAGCAGCTCCTTTGCTATGCCGAGCTTGAAGGTGTTGGAGGTTATGAAATCGATTTCCATAGGAGCACGACACCGGTTTCATTGCAGCCAGTTTGGATTTGAGAATATGACAGTATGGACTCTGCGGGAATCGCACCCGCGATCTTTCCGTTGCGAACGGGTTGAGATGAACTAGCTTTCTCGTCCAGCTTTTGTTTCATATAGCGCACCGCAGATTTATTTCCAAAATAAGCAGAGCAAATTATTAAAAGTTCCACCTTCCGAGCTTTTAAATCGCTGATATGAAAAGTCTTAAATATTTATAATCGGGTAATAAATAATGAATAAGTTGGTATTGGGTACAGCGGCATTAATCGTGGTTATTGCTTTAGGTGCTGTTTTATACTTGTCCTTTAGAAATCTTGGACATGGGACCCAATCACCATATTCGAATAATTCTGTCATCAGCCAAAGTAATTCCTCCCACAATTCTTCAAGCAATTCTACCATATCTGCTGCTCTCGAAGACTGTGCAAATGCCGGGGTATCTGCTTCACAATGCCAAAGCTACTGCATGGATAATCCCCCCAAATGCGGACTTTCTGGCTCCCAGAGCGGATCCAATGGGCATAACACCTCAAGTAATCAGACCAACCCTTACCAAGCTTATCAAAAAGTTTATGTAGGCAAATCTGTAACGCTCTCTCAACAGTTTACTGTGACCTTATTAAAAATAACATATGCAAACAATCAGTCATACGCAGAATTAAATGTGAGTCAGGGCCCGTATTCAAGATCCCTGCAGATTGGACAACGCCAATATGTAGGTTTTGGCCAGAATGGAAATGGTCCATATCTGCTTATCAATCAGATAAACAGCAGTGGAAATTCGCAGGGATGGGCCGCTATAAACATGTCATTTAACTTGGTTAGTGGATTCATAGACTCTAGCAATCAAAATTCCAGCCAAAATAATAATTCCTCGACAGGCAAGCGGCAAAACAGCTCAACTGCAGGGCAAAACTCGCAGGGCGATATTGCATATGCTCTTCCATCATGCCAGAACCAGACGTATCTCACCGCCCTGCCAACCAATCTATCATCAATTGCCTACATTACGCCTTTGGGGAGCCTAAATCCCGAAGGGGGCCACCCAATACCATCGGATCACGGTGGCATCGGTCTTTTCACTAGCGGCGGACACTCGCTTCCTGCAAGCGTCTACGCTCCAGGAAATGTGCACATTCTGCAGATAGTAACTCAGAATTCTACTATAAACGGGAAGACCTTTACTGACAGCCTGATCTACTTCGCCCCGTGCCATCAGCTGGTGTTTTATTACGGCCACGTAGCCACTCTCTCCAGCGCCTTGCAGCAGAAAATTAACAATGCAAGCAAAACAGCACAGTGCCAAACTTCTCAGCAGTCCAATGCCACTAGCACCACCTGCACATATGCTTTCGATTATATGGCTAAGGCTGGAGAGTTCTTAGGCATAGCCGGAGGCCCAAACACCAACATCCTCGGATTTGACTTTGGCGGCTACGATTTGCGCGCAACTGCTCTTGCATTTATCGATCCCGCACGCCAGTTTAATGACTTCGGTAGGCCAATAGACGCCATATGCCCATACGACTACTTCTCTACATCCTTGCAAGCTGTTCTGTATCCAAAAGTGCAAAACACCGAAAAAGGTGCAAATGGCTCTCCTTCATGCGGTACTGACATGGAAGACATTGCAGGCACGATACAGGGAAACTGGTATGCGAACGGGAGTTCATCCACTGGCGGCGCAGTCTGGAGCCAACAGCTATCCATAGTGCACTGGTATGAGAATCTTTCAATAGGCGTATTGGCTTTCGGCGGAACTGTGGCACAAGCAAGCCTTAACGCATTCACACCTACAAATAGCGGCTACGTGAATCGTGAACCCTCCCAGGTCACTGCAGATGGCCAAGTATACTGTTACTACCCTAACAACTTGAACACAGCCTACGGACTTTCTCCCCTATCCGAAGGGCACTTCGACTTGCAACTAATGGATAGCAATACCCTAAAGATAGAATACCAAAACGGATCGTGTCCTCAAAATCCAACATTCACTAATCCGATAATCTACATTCGATAGTGATTTGCGGCTTGTGCCGTAGTCGCACCAGACCCGCTTACAGGCCTGTCGCCACACCCCACACTTGCAAAAAGTGGACTCTGCGGGAATCGCACCCGCGGCCTTTCCGTTGCGAACGGAACGCTCGTACTACTGAGCTAAGAGCCCTTGTGAAGTATAAATTACCGAGGAGGTTTAAATAACTTGTCTTACATCCCTATACAGATGGTGTTCTGATGAAGAAGGGAGGGGCGGAGCTGCCTAAGGGTGTTGTGAGAAGGCTTGACAGCCTGGTTGCAGCAGTACTGAAGGATGTGAAGCCCACTGCGGAGGAGACCAAGGCGGCAAAACGGATGATAAACGAGGTAATGGGCAGGCTGAAAAAGGCCACGCCCAAGAACGTTGAGATAATACTTGCCGGGTCGGTGGCAAGGGGCACCAACGTGCGGGGCAACTCTGACATAGACATATTCCTGCTTTTCCCAAGGTCAATGTCGAAGGAGGCGATAGAGAAGGAGGGGTTGGCAATCGGCAAGTCCATAGTCAACGCAAAGCGAAACGAGAAGTACATCGTGAAGTACGCCGAGCATCCCTACACCCGTATAGCGTTCATGGATGCAGGGATAAACACGGACATAGTGCCAGCTTACAAGATAACTGACGCCAAGGACATGGGCACTGCGGTTGACCGCACGCAGCTCCACAACCAGTTCGTCAACGACAACATGAAGGAGGCGCAGCGGGACAATGTCCGCGTGCTGAAGAGCTTCTTCAAGTCCCACCACATATATGGGGCGGAGGCGCGCATAGAGGGGTTCTCGGGGTACCTTTGCGAGCTGCTGGTTTACCATTACGGATCCTTCAACAACGTTATGCTGGAACTGTCCAGGCTCAGGCTCCCCACTGCGATAGACGTGCTGACAGGAGAACGCATGACGGGCAACGGCAAGGATGTCGACAATCTCGTCAAGAAGTTCTCAAAGGGATTCATAGTCATAGACCCTACGGACAGCAACAGGAATGTCGCTGCCAGCGTTTCGGAGGAGTCGCTTGCCAGGGCGATACTTACATCAAGGAACCTCATAGCGAATCCATCAAAGGGCTCTTTCTTTGCGATGGGATTCTCGGACCTGAACGCTAGCGCGAAGATTGGCAAGATAGCGAAAGAGATGGGTGTTGTGCCGTATGTGTTGTACTTCAAACTGCCAGACATAGCGGAGGACATAACGTGGCAGCAGCTGAAGAAGCTGGGCGGAAGGATAGAGGAGAGCCTGGCTACCAACGGCTTCGGCCAGATGATGACGTTCAACAGCATAAGCGGAAGGGATGGCTTGTTGGTATTCTTAGTGAGGGAGCAAACGCTCTCCGCCACTTTAGTGAGAGGCCCTTCGGTGTCGATGGGAATGTCGGTTGATGGATTCCTGAAGGCGCACAAGTCTGCGATAGGCATCTCCCTGATGAGCGACAGGATATGCGCCATAGAGAAGCCCAAATACGCCACCCAGAAGGAGCTGATATGGTCTTTCGTGTCAGACAAGAAGGTGGTGCTGCCATCTACCCTCGACAGAAAGACGGCCAAGTTCTATGTGGGAAAGCTGCCTGAGCCGATTGGAAAGATAGTGTATCGGGCTTATTCTGAAAAGATGAGTATATAGTATTGCAAGCCACTCAATAGAGGTATGGTTGTTTAATTCATTTTTGAGAAACATTTCCTCCAGAAAGCTGAATTACTATTTCATCCCTTGCCACCATCTTGGACGCAATTATAATCTTCCCTTTTCTGGATAATACTTGAAGATGATACTCTTTCCCCTCAAGCAACCCCGCAACTTTGTCGCCTCTTTCTATGTCGCATTCGAAAACAGTCTCGTTTAGGTAGACAAACCGTATTGACTTTACCTCAGAAAGCAGCTTTAGGTCCTCTTCGCTGTAGCATTTTATTGATATGTTTGACTTAATTAGGCTTGGGACCTTGAGGTTTCTATCCGCCAGATAGCCATCAAGATTTGCAAATTCCAGCTTGTTGCAATCCTCATACATTCTTGTGGAGAGGAATATGGTGTCGTTAGGCAATTTCTGCTGGCCTAACTTGGTAACGTAGCTGAATGCGCCTGTTCCGGATTCGAGCAGTTTTAGCTTGAGCACCACTTCCTCGTCCTTTGCGTGCGTAAAGACCATATCCTTCGCCGCTATTTGCGCCACATCTGGAGCCTGTTTCAGATATAATTTTGTCTGGCATAATCGCCTCAGAGACGGGTCTATATCAGTCACGTTGTGGGTAAGTAACATCAGGCCTATCCCCTGCTTCCTGAAGTCTTGTATCCTTTGTTTTATGTCCTGTAGCGCGGCGCTCTCCTTGTTCCCAAATATGAGTTGTGATTCTTCAACGCAGACAAGCATCCTTAGCTCGTCATCCCCCGCCAAATCGAATAAGGAAGAAAGTGCATATATCTGATTCAGTAAAAGCGCGTATAGGTAAGCCTTTGAGCCAGAGCTTACTTTTGAGAGGTCGAAGACCACACCTTTGGAAGCTATGTCTTGCATGTCTATGCCATTACTTACTGAGTATTCTGGCAGGGAAAGTATTGCTCTCAGGTTCTCAAGTGCGGATCTTATATTCTCGCCATGCTTGGTGTATTTTACACCTGAATTCGTCCTCTTGGCGTGAAACTTTATTATAGAATTTTCAAGCTCGTCGTAGGCGTTTATGGGGTTAGGGGCATTTGTATCCTTATATGCTGCCCTAAAGGCATTGAGCATGCACTTCTCCATTGGGTTCTGATAAGGCCCAGCGTTGGATGCTGATGATAGAATCATGGCAAGATTTTCGTAGAATACCCTTTTTTCTACGCCCTCGGGACATGAGAAGAAGTTTATCGGCAGCTTGCCGTCACCTACCGTTATTTTATACATCCCATGGCAGCCGGCAAAGGAATTCCATTCAGATGTTGGAGATATCACGATTACGGCAGTTTGCTTACCTGGATTCTTCGCCATTATCGAGTCCGTTATAGCCATCGCTTCCCGAGTTTTTCCTGAGCCGGGTAGGCCGGTAAGGATAAAACCCAAATTCAGTGATGATCTTGCTATTGAGACACGAATATTGGAGCGTGATGCACCATCTTTTAGGAAACTACCAATCTCCAAGTCTCCACTGGAGTAGGGGGCCTGGGTACGGATTGCGTATCCTAGCCTGTATGAGCCATAAACATTGAGAAATAGCTCGGCAACGGCGGACCCTACCGGAAGCGCATCCAGATTCCGGATAGAAGCCAACAGCTCATCTGCGCCTTTAGCTTTTACAGCCCCATAATGTTTGAGTATAAGTACTCTTGACTCGAGATATTCGCTTATGCCTTGCTCAGTCTGGCCGGCTACAAAGATTTTGTATGTCATGCCATTGCTGAGCAGTGAATTGTTGATTGAACCTAGCATCTGCTCAAGGAGCAACCTTTCTTCCGACCCATCAAAAAGCTCCCTTTGAACAGAAAGGCTCGTCTTCGAATTGAACATACCGCTTGTGCTGGCGCTAGTCTCCTTAAGGTTCTTGGAGCTCAAAAGTCGTTCAATCCTACGCTTAGAGCACTCGAGTTCGGATAGGTTGAGGGGCAGGAAAGCCACACATACAAATCCGGCCTTGAAATCGGCTGAGAAAATATCGGTGAAGGCAGGCAGTGGGTTTTCTAATGACGGCTGTTTGTAGCAGCAGAATAGTTCTATAGGGGCATTGGAGATATTGAAATCTGACGCCTCTATTGAAAATCCCGGGATTGAACCACTGTCCTCTGCCCTGAAATTTAGGGGATTTGTGGTATTTTCCAGCCCTATAAGGGTTATTTTTCTACTAAAGTCATAGACCAATACGAATTCACGTTTCCCTATAGCTTCCATAAGCAATTGCTTGTTTAGGCCTATGTTTGGCATCGAGGTTATGGCAAAAAAGTTAAATCCTTTCATAACACCACCAAAAGTAGAGATGCAGATATGAGCAATACGAATGAGAACCTTAAGGCATCAACCCATCCTAGATTTAGCTTACTGCCAAAAATTAGGTATCCTAGCATCAGTGAAGAGGGGAAAACCGCGGCCAGTATGTAGGGGCCTAGCCTTAACTGGAAGAACTCGGTGGCAAGGAGATAGAATGAATACAGTATAAGACTAAGCGCCATAGCAAAAAAGGATAGCGCAGCCCACGTGCTAGATTTTTTGATTGAATGTGCCCTTGTTACGTTGTCAAACATTATACCACACCTCTGATGCTGCAGCCACCAGAAAGATAAGTACGAAACCCCCGATAAATGAGCCCTTAGCAGCATTCGATAGCTGCTGGCTGTCCCATCGTTGGCCAAAAAATTTTGACAGTATGCCTAGATTCAATATTATTAACGATACAAGCAGCCCGGTCCTTAAGGCGAATAGCTCTATCAACGGTACAAAATCACCTCGACTCTCCCGATAAGGCACATTGTCAGTAAAAATGCTGAAGTTCTGGAGTAATTTGTTAGCAACAATTTCAAAGAAGGGCGCTGGGAGATATTGCATGCAAGATTAAGGCGCGAAGAGGAGTTGATAATTGACAATACTGTTTTGCGCGTTAGGGTGCTTGAATCGATTATGTTATTGGCGGACAAAAATTGTGCTGGAGACATGCATGCAGCTATTTTCAATCCGCCATTGTTTAGGCAAACGGAGTAGAAATGTTCCGCAATCCTGTTTGGGCTGAAAGTGCCAGCGGAGCAGTACTTAGTGAGTCCAAGTCCAGTTACTTCATCAGTTACTGCAGTTAAGTGTGAATCGATGGAAAGCTTTCTTTTCATGGCCCTGGCTGCATCAACCGGGGCAAGCTTAATTTTGCATATGACCTGGCTGCGCCTAAGTTCTAAAATGGCAGAATTGAAATGTTGGACTATGCCCCCAGTAATTCTTAGGGTCTGGATATCTTCGATGTTTAGCCCGCTGGATTGTATGTTTATCCGCTTTTCAAGAAAATTGTTTTCAGCATAGCGCTTTGACAATAGGTATATAGCGCATCCCACGACAATCGGAAGAAGGTTGTAATATGCTGGGTAGGCCATCGTATCACTTATTGGTGTTTATGACTTCAATGGCGCTAGCCAGCACAGCTTCACTGATCCCAAATGTCGAGGATAGTATGGTTGGGGTACTCGACTCGTTTGTCCCAAGCGCCTTGGCGGACTGCATAAGTTCCTTGCAGAATTCAGTTAGTGCCTCAAGCTGATTGGTAACCTGAAGTTTTTCCTTAGAAAGACGAACCAGTTCATGGGATAATGAGGAGTTTATTGCGGATATTGCGGACAGATTCTTTTCTAGGAGTGTTAGCTTCTGTTGGCCGTGCAAGTTTTCAAGATGGCCTGAACGAGTGGCCAATTCGATTATGTAGCAATATAAGGAGCTCATCTTTACATCGTAAAAATCAGCCAGATAAGCGAGTATAGATGCGAATATGGCAAAGTTCCTATTGTATATCAGAACATTAGGGCGCTGAAAAAAGAATTTGAATGATATTGAGTCCCTCCTTAGCCTTAGAACTGGATTTGTCTCTTTTTTACCGGAAATTCTAACAGTGTATTCGATATCTGTTCCCGTAGTGAGAGGAGCCAGATAACAGAGGTCTGAAAGGGATTGCTTTAGGCTGTGATAGCTGCCCCTAAGTTGTGCAGAAGCAGTGAAAGAAGAGTGTAGCATGCCATTTGATTCAGCCATATTCGCCACCTTTAGCTATGTGCAGATTCTTGGATGCCTCAAAAGCCCAAATAATTTCGATATCGGGAAGTCCCAGCTCCTTCAGATAGGGGACTATATCTGCTCGATTGAAACCTAGCCCGATAAGTGTGGTTATTATGGACCAGGCATCCAGCTTGCCCTCATTTTCTTCTGCCAGGATATGGAGTTTCGTGAGAGTTGCTCCAACGCCGAACTGTTCCTCTGTCACCTTGAAAAACCGTCTGCTCGAAAGTTCAATGCCCATTTTTACACCGCGAATCGAAACTATTTTCAAATCAACCCCATCTACCTTTTCTATGAAAAATCTTGGCTGCTGGATAGATTGGTTTGAATGGCCCATTATGACTAAACAGCTGCCGACATTCAGGCCTGATAACTTTTGCCTTTCTTCCTCCGTGACCGCCCCCATCTCGGCAAGTAGCGCGCAGTCGGAGCCACTATGCAGCCTAAAGACGAATATTGTTGCACAATTTGCGAGTACTTCGTTGTTTATATCGCCCACCATCTGACTTGCAACCACCACGCCCAATCCGTACTTTCTTCCCTCCCTGAAAAGAGCGCCGATATCGGCCCTATTGGGGAACATTCGCCATGCCTCATCCACTACAAGCATACGCCTGGAGGTAGGGTCAAGCCTCATTGAGTGCATTAGATTGGCTATTAGATGTAGGAGGGATTGTGAGACAAAGTCTCTCTGTGTGTCTGACTTGAGAGATGAAAGGTCTATGCTGATTACACCAGACAATACAGACGCCGGGTCAAAAGAGGTGGATTCTGAGAATATCGGATTGTCAAGCAATGGGCGAAGCTTTGTGGATAGGTTCTGGTTTAAGGGGCCATTGTGTGAATCTATGTGTCGTATTATGTGCCGCAGAGTTAGTCTTTCAACGCCCATCTCCTGTCGCAGTGCTACAACTGTGCGGGTATATTCGTCCTCTTCTGGCTTGTCGAGCTTGGCGGCAGACCTAACGATTTCTGTCGCATTGCCCATACTTCTCTTATCCGATTGCCATAGCATCTGATACAGGTTTATGGTAGCGCCCCTGCCCAATGCAATCACTTTGCCGTCCAATAGGTGGATTAGGTCGGTGTATTCCCCATTCCAGTCAATCACAAATACCGAGTAATTTTCATGCATGACCCTCTTTGCGATTATGGACTTGATTAGATAGGTCTTGCCAGACCCTGAGGTGCCTATGGCTGCAATATGGGGATTGGCCAATACGCTTGCGTCAAGAAATACTGGATTTTTGTATATCATGCTTTTCCCCAGGTATACGCCTTCGTAAGACGTTGGAGGTGGCTCGGACATGTAAGATAAATAGATTGCCCTGCTTGCGTTTGAGGCGCTCGATATGGAATCGTTCATTTGGCCACCATGGAGTCCATGCTCAGCATATCCAGCAATTCGCGCCCCTCCAACACCCTAGACTGAGAGCCCATGAGGGCGCCTAGCTGGCCCGCCATTTCCCTCACCTGCGACCTTGCCCGCTCTTCAGCCAGATACTTACTCTCGGCTGAAGTGCCACACATAAGGTACTGTGCTAGCCTTACAGGGCTGCTACCAGTCGATATAGAACGTATATCCTGTTCAAGCTGCTCTATCTCCCGCTTCAGTGCGTTTATCTTTTGGGTGTTGCGTATAGAGCTGCCGCCGCCTATCCTGGATAGCGCAATCTCCTTCATGTTCCTCTTTGTCTGCAGCTTTTCGGATATGTTCTTGGGATTGAGCTTCTCCAGCTGCAGCACAAACTTGAAGGGCGTATTGGACCGGCTTATTATTTCCTCGATCCTGGCCCTATCGATATCCGACCTTGATGGCTCAAGGGCAGCCACAGCAGTGGCATAAAAAGCGCCGCCATGCGACCGTATTGCTGCACCCCTCGTGCCGGTGAGCTCGTAATCCCCTACGACCTGTATTATGTTGGTCTTGCGTATCAGCAAGGGCTCTATGATATACCAAAGCTTGTAGAGCGCAAAGAGGCAGAACGTCGCCATTATCCCAATCAGGATTAGATACGGGTTTAGGGTTGCTATGCTAAGCACGAGATTGAGTAATCCTAGAGCCAGCCCGGCGTAAAAAATGATAGATTCGTTCAAATTACCACGTTCATATGTGCAATTTTCCGAAATTGACCTCTGATCCAAGCAGCTTCGCAATCTCCCTGATGGAGACCACGGTCAGTATTACGCTAAACACGGGCAGAAAGAAGACTTCTATTATCAGCATTGCTATCTGGTTGGCAACTGATTTCAGGGCATCCTGGAATGCTGATACGATACCGCCAAGGGCGCTTGAGAGAGTGCCTAGAAGGGAGAACATTCCGGTGGCGCTGGTCTGATTAGCCGCTTCCATCTGTGCGGTTATGCCGCTCTGTGCGCCCGTAGCTATGGAGCCTATGGATGATAGCGAAGGGTCAGCTATGGTGGATGAGTAGCTGTTGAGCAGCTCGGCATTGAACAGGTAGGTTGTCGGGAAGATGGCAAACAGGCCTATTGCTATGGCAATTATCGTTCCGCCTAGCCTGCGGGTGACCAGAGCCGACCTTAGCACAAGCCCAACCGGCAATAGCACAGGTATGGCAGTGGCTGCTATGAAGCTTAGGAGCATGCCCTGTACTTCTATGCTCACCACCATGGCGGTGACGGCATTGACAAGGTACCCTAGTTGGGTCAAGAGGGGGTTGAGCACCCCTGAAAGGGTTATGCTTACCACCCCGGCACCTATCTTGATTGAGCTTACAAGGGCTAGGGCAGTGTAGCTCGTGGAAAGAGTGGCAAGCATGCCAAAGGTCAGGTCCGCAAGGGAGGGATATGAGGCACCGTTTATGGTGACTGGCGATATTCCAACCAGATAGTTGTATGCAAAGCATATCGCATAGTTGCCCTGCATGAAACCTTGGCAGGTGGCGGTTACCGACTCTGTCCCAACCGTACTGTTTATCAGCTGGTTGAAGAAGCCGCCAGGGATGAAAGCGAATACTAGGGCGCCGACTATTGCCCCATTTATGAGCGATTGAACCAGTTCCTCCCGCCCAAACTCCTTCAGCCTCCTGTCATCGAGAGAGTAGCCAACACCCAGGATTATGCCTGAAACGGACAGCATTATCGCTATCACGCTGACCGCAATCCCGTACATCCCAGCTTCAAAGGCCATATCGGCTACCTAGATAGTTGAATTCGCTGCGGTGAAGTTGCCTAGAACGTGTGTGGAGGCTATAGCGAGCGAGGTTGACGCTACGCTCAGTGCGCCTACCACCACCGCGCCTATTATTATGTTGACCGAAGCGGTATGGAAATTAGCCTTCTTGTCCGGAGGGAGTATCTGCCCTATTGCGTAGAAGATACCGGCAAGGACAAAAAGTATGCCGCTTAAGGCAGGCCCAATTTGGGATAAAATTGATTTTACCGAATCAAGCTCCTGGAGGGGGCCTGCGGCATGTACAGTGATGGAGAACATTGTAAGCAACAGTAGGGGCAAAGCCACAAATTTTGCGATATGAGCCGCTTTGGATCTTATCTCGGGGGTTATTGGTGTCATATACTCACATATAAGTTCATTTACTTTAGTAAATATATTTATATATAGATAAATATTTAAGGCTTGAGGTTCTAGTATACGATTAGACAATATAACTGATGATGAAAAGTAGGGCTCTTTTTGGCGATAGCCTTTGAAATTAGAGATATATGGTATTTGCCTTGATATATTTCCTAAACAGCCACACTATGAACGTATTCGGATCCTTTTCGAGCTGTGCATTCATCAGGGCGTTATAGTAAGGCTTTCGATTGAGGTATCTTATGTCAAGCATGGGGTAGTGGGCTTTGTTAAGTACAAAATTCATTATCAACCGTGATATCCTACCGTTACCATCTCCAAATGGGTGTATAGTAACAAACTTTAAATGCACCAATGCAGCTAATTCAACGGGATTTGAGGTCCTTTTTGCGTAGTTATACCAATCGAAAAACTCTTCAAGCATATCCAGTACCATATCCGCCTTTGGGGGTATGAACTCGGTGTTTGATATCAGCACGGGATAATCCCTTATTTTTGCGGCAAATTCGGGCTTTGTTTCAGAAAAAAGATGCTTATGCCATTCTAGAATGAGTTCCATTGATAATGCGCGCTTTTCTTTTAGCATCGAATAAAAAACTTCCATGTGGCGTTCAGCTTCTTTTATGTCATTAACGGATGCGCTTTTTGGGGTTATCTTTTGGGCTAGGAGGTTTGTGGTATCATTCATGGTCAATTTAGATCCTTCTATCCTTTGCGTGTCATAAGTGAATTGAATCATGAACGCCTCGAGGTTCTTTTGCCGTATTACAATCGGGGTTTTCTTCAAAGCAGATAAGTAGTTTGCCTTGATCTCTCTGAATTTGCCATACCATTTTTCTTCGTAAAGCTCTTCGACCAACTTCATCTTTAATTTAGCTATATTGTAAGGGATGGACTTGCCGAGGTATATCCTCTTTTTGTATACCTTTCCTCCCTCCCTCAGGCTGTGCTCAAGATAGTAATAACTCTTGGTTCCCCGTGATAGCTTCTTGACTGTTGGCATCTAATATATGTATGACTACAAACATAAATAACTTTCTATTTCCTAACATTTGTAGTCATACAATAGAACCCGGTTTGAACTTGCCAAATGTGAAGAAATTTAATCCCGTATAAAAGTGCGGAGATAAGCTTTTTATGCTATCGCTGCGAAGTCCTACATGAGAGCATGGCGGAGAGGATACTTGTACTTGCAGTCGATTCCGACAACGACCTCTATCGTAAGACGAGGATAACAGGCCCCGTCATCGGAAGGACGGACATCCTGAGGGCGGCAGCCAAGCTGGCGCTGGCCGACCCCTCCGACCCAGACTCCAACACCATGTTCGAGGCCGTCAAGAAGTACGACGAGTTGAGGAAGTCAGGCTACTCGGTGACAGTAGCTACGATAACAGGCGCGGAGAAGGAGGGCTACGTCGCCGACAGGGAGCTGTCCAGGCAGATGGACATCCTTCTCGACAGGTTCAAGAGCGACTCGCTGGTGCTGGTAACGGACGGCCAGAGCGACACACGGGTGCTACCGCTGCTGAAGAGCAGGATAAAGGTCACCAGCGTCGACATACTGAGGATGAAGCAGGCCGAGCAGCTCGAGAACACATATTTCACCATACTGGAGAAGCTGAAGGAGCCGCACTACGCAAGGATAGTGTTCGGCATACCAGCGGTGCTGTTCATACTTTTCGCCATAAGCTACTACTTCAACTTTGGCTGGGAGCTGCCCATCGCGCTTATCGGGGTCTACCTGGTGATGAAGGGCTTCGGCCTCGAGGAGGCGCTGGTGAGCTCGTTCAAGGGGCTGGGCTTCAGCATAGACCGCCTGAGCTTCATATTCTATATAGGGGCCATACTGTTCTTCGTGATGAGCCTGATAATAGCGGCTGGCAACTACGGCACCGCGGTGAAGACCACGTCCAACCAGCTCTCGCTCATCGGCTACGGCATAGAGGGCTTCCTTCTGCTCTTCCCGGTGAGCATGGTGCTGTACCTGGTTGGCAAGATAATAGACCTGGAGAACAAGAGGCTGAAGTATAAGGCGATAACGGAGGGCACATACGTTGGATACGCCATAATAGCGATGATCCTGCTGTACCTGGTCTCCTCGTGGGTGATCGGGCAGATATACTTCTGGCAGTTCCTGCTGGGCAGCATGATAGCGCTTGTGATAGGCTACGGGATATCGACCTTCAGCGCCTTCCTCAGGAAGAGGGCGATAAGGAAGTCGAGGATAAAGGACAAGTTCGTCATCAACGACATAGGGGCCTTCATAGGCAAGATAACCCAGGTCGACCCGAAGAGGGGCATAATATTCGTCAAGACCGATTACGGAAGCGTGATAAGATACGACATAGACAGGATAACGAGCGTGTCCGACAGGGTAATGATAAGATAGCGCTTCTCCTCTTTACTGATTGGTTTAATCGAGAAAGAAAGGTTTAAATGTATGAGCGAGTATAATAATAAGAACATAGTCCTTCATGAACTGATAGGACTTGGCGTTGAGGTCGTTGAAAGCAGCGACCGGGAGCAGGTTGGCCTGAAAGGAAAGGTGGTCAACGAGACCAAGAACCTGCTCTACATCGAAACACAAGGTTCTATAAAGATGCTTGTGAAAAAGATATCTACGTTCAAGTTCAGCAAGGGAAGAAAGCGCTTTGTTGTTAAAGGCATAGAG
>DATLRT010000014.1:0-79623 GCA_035534575.1 Candidatus Acidiferrales bacterium | reverse complement strand
CTTGCAGTATGTATTTTTGCGGTTGCAATAAGAAAAGCTGATTTTACATTATATTTCGGTGAATCCAATGTCAGACAAACCACACATGAATTTGATCTTTATAGGACACGTCGACCACGGAAAGTCGACGACAGTAGGCAGACTGCTGTATGAGGCAGGCGCGATAACCGACAGGGACATCGCCAGGTACAAGGAGATGACGGCCCAGTACAACAGGCCTACTTTCGAGTTCGCGTTCGTTATGGACCAGCTCAAGGAGGAGCGAGAGAGGGGAATCACAATCGACATAGCCCACAAGGAGTTCTCGACCCAGAAGTTCTTCTTCACAATCAT
The DNA here is from genome assembly GCA_035534575.1 of Candidatus Acidiferrales bacterium. Classification (GTDB taxonomy): domain Archaea; phylum Micrarchaeota; class Micrarchaeia; order Micrarchaeales; family Micrarchaeaceae; genus JAGWFU01. The sequence continues at coordinate 79,290 of DATLRT010000014.1, read as the reverse complement.
AGACGCCCCGGGACACAGGGACTTCGTAAAGAACATGATTACGGGAGCCAGCCAGGCGGACGCCGCAGTGCTGGTAGTCAGCGCAGAGGAGGGAATAAAGCCCCAGACAAGGGAACACGCCATACTGGTCAGCGTTCTCGGAGTGCCTCAGCTGATAGTGGCGATAAACAAGATGGACGTCTCAGGCTTCAATCAGGAGAAGTTCGAGAACACCAAGAAGGAGGTGTACACCCTCCTGAAGTCGCTTGGCTTCAAGGTCGACAACACGCTGTTCGTCCCGTACTCCGCACTTGAGGGATCGAACTCCGGCCCCAAGACCGCAAAGAGCGAGAAGCTCTCGTGGTACACTGGCCCGACGCTCTTGGCCGCTCTTGACACGCTTACTCTGCCGAAGAAGCCTACGGACAAGCCGCTGAGGCTTCCGATACAGGACGTCTTCAGCATATCCGGATTCGGAACTGTCCCAGTAGGCAGGGTAGAGACCGGAATAGTCAAGATAGGAGACCCTGTCATAATCATGCCGAGCGGCGTGAAGACGGAGGTAAAGAGCATTGAGATGCACCACCAGCAGATGCAGCAGGCTGAGCCCGGAGACAACATCGGGTTCAACGTGAAGAACGTCGAGAGGAAGGACATCAAGAGGGGAGACGTCATCGGACCGTCGAGCAACCCGCCCACAGTGGCGATGGAGTTCACGGCGCAGATGATAGTGCTCCACCACCAGAACGTGATAGCGAAGGGCTACACACCGGTGTTCCACATACACACCGCACAGCTGGCCTGCACGATAACGGAGATTCTTGAGAAGAAGGACCCGAAGACGGGACTGACGCTCGAGAAGAACCCCGAGACGATAAAGACGGGAGACGTCGCCATAGTCAAGATAAAGCCGACGAAGCCGATCTGCATAGAGAAGTTCAGCGACTTCCCGCAGCTCGGAAGGTTCGCGGTAAGGGATATGGGAGAGACGGTCGGCGCGGGAGTAATCTTGGACATAGTCCCAAGGACTCAGTAATTGGTGCATAGATTGTCAAAAGCCATAATAAAGCTCGTCAGCACCGTTGCCAAGGACGTAGTCTCGATTGCGGACCAGATAAAGTCAATCGCCACATCGATTAACGTGAAGTCGGAGGGGCCAATCCCCCTGCCCACGAAGATTATCTCCCAGACCACAAGGAAGACCCCTTGCGGCGACGGAAGCCACACCTACGAGAAGTGGGAGATGAGGATCCACAAGAGGCTCATCATAATCGACGGCAGCGAACCAGCGCTCAGGCAGATAATGAGGATAAAGGTTCCGGACACGGTGCACATAGAGATCAGCCTCGCCGGCTGATTTCGCTTTTTCTTTTTAGTGATCAAGATGCAAGCGCAAGCAACCGCACAGCAATCCCTTTTGGCGGAGTGTCCGCTGCTTAGGCGAGCTACAAGGCCTGAGGCGCAGGGCATCGAGTACCTGCTTAGGACAAGCGCGCAGGTCAACTTCTCCGATAGCAAAAATGCCTATGTGAGGTTCGCACTCAATAACGAGGGCTTCCTGCTGATAAGCAACTCCGCGGTTTCAAGGATTAAGAACGCGGATGAGCTCAAGCAGATAATGTTTATAGCGGCGCTCAACAAGACGAAGGTAAAGTCAGTTGAGATAAAGACCTCAAGCTCAAGGCGCAACAGCTCAATAGCTGGCGTGCTAGGGCTCAAGTCTCCCGCGATTCTCGTCTACGAGGAGTCCAAGAAGGACGCCGCGAGACAGATGCTTGAGAATCTGATTCCTAAATACGGCGCAAAGGAGGTATCGGCCTTAGATAATCGCCTGCTTACCCGATGGCTCAGCCAGAGGGACTTCTACACCAAGGAGGATCTGGAGGAAAGGAGAAGGCAAAGCACTGTACTCTATCGTCGAAGGTATGTGGCAAATCAAAAGAAGGTGGACTGAGCGCTCCGCCCAGTCCGCAAGAGGCCTTAGAACACCTCGTGCTCTCCGTTTATTATCTCCTGAGTGAGGTACGCCAGGTTCTCGAGCCCGTTGTCCGCCACCTCCCTTATCTTCTTCGACACTGAGTCGAAGTTCTCACCCTTCTTCATAACTATCTCAACGCAGAGGCTCTTCGGGTCGGCTATGCTCCTTCCTATCTGCGAGACTATGTAGACCCTGCAGTCCTCTACTTGTGGGTACAGCTTTGCAACGTCCTGAGCTATCTCCTTCGCGAGTATGTTGTATATCTTGCCTACGTGGCTGATCGGGTTCTTTCCCGCTGCAGCCTCCAGGCTCATGTTCCTGAACGGCGTTATGAGCCCGTTTACTCTGTTGCCCCTGCCCACCGAACCGTCGTCACCCGCCTCGCAGCTCAGTCCCGTCTTCGTGAGGTAGACCTCTCCCTTCTCTATGTCGTCTCCGGTGTTGACCGACACCTCCACCTCCCTCTTTGTAATCGTCTTGGCAAACTCCCTTACGTCGTTCGCTATGGTCTTCTCCTTCTCCACGTAGTCCTTTATGTCCTTTACCTCCTGGGCCACGAAGGCTATTGCGATTGTGAGGGTTATCTTGTTGCCCTCCCTCACTGCCATGACCTTTATGTCCTCTCCAACCGCAGGTATCTTCGTCTTGTACTCCTTGCTGTTGAGCAGGTGCTCTGTCTCAAGTGTCAGCCTCTCGGTCTCCGAGAACGGCGCGAAGCCTATTCCGAACGAGGTGTCGTTGGCCAGCGGCACGTCCTTGCTCCTCTCGTAAACCTGGTTAAGGTCAGCGGAGACGTCGTCTATCTTCGTGTTGACTATGACCTCATTATCCACGTCAAGGTACCTCGTGTGCTCCTTCAGGTAAGCCTTGGTTGTGTCTATCGCTATCTGGTCAACAGGAATCTTCATACCATTGAGCTCCTTGACCGCCCTTCCGGCGACTATGACCTCAATCGGCCTCAGTATCTTGCCGTGGCCGAACGAGGCCTCGGACTTGCCGCCCACTATCAGTCCCTTGTCTACGTTGTGGTGGAGCACCCTGCCTACCTTCTCTATGTAAGCCTTGGATATCTCTATGCTCACCCTGTCGCAGATGCCGTCTATCAGGCTGTCCGGGTGGCCCATCCCCTTCCTCTCCACGAACTCTATCGCCTGCTCCTCTACCGGTATCGAATCCCTGTTTACAACGCTTATGTTGGACATATTATCACTTAATCAGGGAGAGCAAATGCCCCCCCGCAATATTGTTTGGCCGAGACTGTTTTATAAAGCTTAACGAAACGGAAGGGAAAGCGGCTTCTGTTCCTGCACGGTCGTCGGTCTCCGCGGACGTTACCTCACTTTATCCTGGCGTTCCTCCTTATGTTTATTATCTTGCCCAAGAGCGCCTTCTCCTCATCGGTGAGCACACTTGAGAGCTCCTTCGTGAAGTGAAGGTAGTCCTCCTCGCTGATTCCAGTGTAGAGCTTCTGGTCCTCGCGTATCTGCCTGCCGAAAGTGGGCCCCTCTACAGAGATGGCGAATCTGTCGCCCTTCTTTGCGGTCTCAACCGGCGACTTGTCGTTCTGGATGCCCTTCACCCTTCCGACAACCTCCCCAACGTCGTTGATGAGCTGGTACCCCGCCCTCACCCTTCCCTCAAGCACGTCCATCCCGAATATCGCCGGGTGCGATGCCCTGAAAACCGTGTTCGGCAGCACCTCTATCACTCCGGGGAATATCACCCGGTCCTCAAGCCTCTTGTTTATGCTCTTCTGCCTCTCATCAACGAAGAGCTTGTAGTCGTCGAGCAGCTTGTATATTATGCTGCCCGTCAGTATCTTCACTCCGCTGGAGAAGGCCGCCTCAGCAGCGTCGTCCTCCACTCCCACGCCGAAAGCCATCACTATCGAGCTGGCCGGGTCCACGGCGTTCATCCCGAACGCGTCGATGACATCCCTCTTCGTAACCTTGCCGATGCCCTTCCTGCTTATCGGGTATCCCGCCCTCTCCATCAGCTTCGAGAGCGCCTCTATGCTGCCTATCGAGTCGGCCTTGAGTATCAACCCCTTCTTGTCCGTCTTGAATATCTCCCCTATCTCCGCGCTTATCTCCTTCTCGTAGTCCCTGTCCGAAGTCTGCACCACTGGCGATCCGGGTATAGCATCGTCAAGCCCTGTCGCGCTTATCTTCACCCCCGACGCCGCGCTCACGGAGTCAACATAGAAGTACTTGCTTGCGGACTCGCCTATCTGGTGTAGCGGCTTTGGCTTGAGCAGCGCCTTCACCTTCGCTGTGGCGATTGCGTTGGCTGTCGCGAAGGCTATCGTGTCGTTCACCTTCAGCGTGCCGTCGTAAAGGATGACGTCTATCGTGATGCCGAGCCCCTTGACCTCGACCTTCTCGAGTATGCTGCCCCTTCCCGGCCCCATTATCTCTATGTTGAGCTTCATCTCCAGGAACTTCTGTGCCAGCCCCGACGCCACCATAAGCAGCTCAGCCACTCCCTCTCCCGTCTTGGCGCTCATCGGCACTATCGCAAGCTCGGACTGGAAGTCCTTTATCCTGTTGAACGCCTCGCTGCTGAACCCGAGCTCGCTCAGCCTTCCCACAAGCTGGTATATCCTTCCCTCCACCTCGTTCTTCACGTAGTCGCTCTGCTTGGAGAGCGCGTCGAGGTAGCTCTTCGATCCCGTCGCTATCCAGCCGGTTATCAGGTCTATCTTGTTTGCCGCCACTATGAAAGGAGTCTTGTATCCCTTCAATATCTCAATCGCCTCTATCGTCTGAGGCTCGAAGCCCTTCGTAACGTCCACGACCAGGATTGCGATGTCCGCAACGCTCCCTCCCCTCTTCCTCAGGTTGGTGAATGCCTCGTGGCCGGGCGTGTCTATGAAGAGAAGACCAGGTATGGTCAGCTTGGTTCCGGTCGCCTTCAGCAGCGGGCCGCAGATCGCCATGACCGTCTCTATGGGGACCTCGCTCGCGCCTATGTGCTGGGTTATGCCGCCGGCTTCCCTCGATGCTATCGCAGTGTTCCTTACTCGGTCGAGCAGTGTGGTCTTTCCGTGGTCCACGTGGCCCATGACCGATATTATGGGTTGCCTTATCATGCGCATCTCCTTCCTTCACTTCATCTGCATCGGCGTGCTGTCCGTCTGCTGCCTGTGCCTGCCCTCATCGGCGGCTATCGCCATCTGGTTAACGTACTTGGCCAGCTCGACCATGTCCGCGTACCTGAGCCCCCTCGTCCATGTGTCCTCGCTCTCGACCGACCTGGACGCGATGCCGAAGTGTATGCTTGAGTACCTTATCCCGTGCCTCACGTTGACGTCAAGCACGTCGCCATAGGAGATTATCTTGTACCTCTTGCTTATGCTCAACACGTCCCTCCTGGATATTATTATCCTCTTGTTGGTGGCTACTATCAGCACCGGTGCGAACAGGGAGCCGCAGGGCCATAGCCGCGTCTCCGCAGCCGCTATCATAACCTTCTCGTCCGGAAGCAGGAAATCCTGTATCCTCTTGAGATACTTTTCAGGAACGTTCATTGCCTTCAAGCCCGCTTCAGTAACTTTTCTTTGTATAGCTATATAAACCTTAAAGAGAGAAATCTGTTGAAGTGATTTTGATGATTGACAGGACATTGGTAATAATAAAGCCGGACGGAGTGTACAGGTCGCTCACAGGGAAGATAATAACCACGCTGGAGGACACCGGGCTCAAGCTGATAGCGACCAAGATGGTCAACCCCACCGTTGAGCTGACGGGCAAGCACTACGCGCCTGACGAGAAGTGGCTGCAGGCTGTCGGAGAGAAGGCTACCGCCTCTTACAAGGAGAAGGGCATTGACGTTACGGAGAGCCCGAGGGAGATCGGGATGAGGATAAGGCAGCACCTGCTCGACTACTTCACAAGCGGACCGGTTGTCGCGATGGTGTTTGAGGGCAACGAGGCCGTGTTCGTGACAAGGAAAGTTTTGGGGCCAACGGAGCCGAGGAAGGCCGACCCATCTACCATAAGGGGAAAGTACTCAAGCGACTCGTACGACCTTGCGGACAAGAACAAGAGGGCCGTCAAGAACCTGGTCCACATGTCCGAGGACAAGGAGATCGCGGAGAAAGAGATCGCACTGTGGTTCGGCAAGGAGGAACTTGTTAGCTACAAGAGCACGGACGAAGAGGTAATGTACAAATAAGCGAAAGAAAGAGGAAAAGCTAGTTCCTGTACTTCAGGTCTTCGCTCATCATGTCCGGGCTCCATAGCGGATCCCAGACCAACTCTATCTCTACCTTTCCCACTCCCTGCACTGCCTCAAGCCTTAGCTGCACGTCGGCCATGATTATGCTCGTGACCGGGCACATAGGTGATGTCATTGTAAGCGTGACCTTCACGTCCTTCTGCTCCGCTATCTTTATGTTGTAGATGAGCCCTATGTCCACAATGTTCGCGCCCAGCTCGGGGTCGTTGCAGTTGTGCAGGGCGGTGATGACCTCACCGACAGTTGCCATACTATGATAGGGCTTTTAACGTTCTTAAAACTTTGCGATTTATTTCCGCTTGCCCTTTCAGATTCTGCACAGGTAATTTATACCTTGGTTTCCTGATGGATACGGTTCAATGAGGCGCAAGCTCGTGATGGCCTTCGGGTCGTTCGACATAATACATCCGGGCCACCTGGTCTACCTGAGGAAGGCCAAGGCGATGGGGGACAGGCTCATCGTTGTGGTTGCAAGGGACAGCAGCATCGAGATGATAAAGGGGAGGGAGCCCTTCTTCGACCAGAAGACCAGGCTGGACATGGTGGGCTCGCTCAAGTACGTCGACAAGGCCGTGCTAGGGAAGAAGATCGCCGCTTACAAAGACAGATACTCAATCCTGATGGACTACAGGCCCGACGTGATAGTCTTCGGCTACGACCAGCGGGTCGACCCCAAAGACGTAAAGAAATGGGCTGCGAAGCGCGGGCTCAAGGTGCGCGTGGTCAGGGCGAAGCAGGCCCTCAACCGCGGATTATACAAGAGCTCCAAGATTCGCGCGCTGCTCTCCTCTATTTAGCGCCCCTGTACTCCCTTGCCGCTTTCACGAAGCTGAGGAACAGCGGAGCGGGCTGGCCGAACTTCGACTTGAGCTCAGGGTGCGCCTGCGTCCCTATCCCGAAGCTGCCCTTCCACTCGAAGAACTCCACAAGCTTGTTGTCCGGCGTCACTCCCGATATCACGGCGCCGTTCTTCTGCAATGTGTCCCTGTACTTGTTGTTGACCTCATACCTGTGCCTGTGCCTCTCCTGCACTAGCTTGCTTCCGTAGGCCTCGTAGGCTATCGTGTTCTTCGAAGTTATCTTGCACTTCCACGAGCCCAGCCTCATCGAGGCCCCCTTCAGCTTGACCTTCAGCTGGGACGGCATTATGTCCACTATCTTATGCCGCGCGTTCTTGTTGAACTCCGTAGAGTTGGCGCCATCAAGCCCGCACACGTTGCGCGCGTACTCTATCGCCATGAGCTGCATCCCGAGGCAGAGCCCCAGATACGGTATCTTGTTCTCCCTTGCGTACCTTATCGCGTTTATCTTGCCCTCAATTCCCCTGTTGCCGAATCCTCCCGGCACTATTATTCCGTCGACGTTCAGCACTTTCGCCACGTCCTCCTTTTCGAGATCCTCCGACTCGACCCACTTCAGGTTTATGCCGCAGCTTATGTCCGCTCCCGAATGCACCAACGCCTCCTTCACGCTGGCGTAGGCGTCCTTCATCTTCGTGTACTTTCCGACTATCGCAATGTTGACGCTCGACTTAGGCGTGGTTATGTTGGCGACGCTGTCCTTCCACTCCTTCAGCGCCTTTGCGTTGAGCTTCCTCTTCTCCAATCCCAACTCATTGATCAGCAGCCTGTCGAACTTCTGGTCCATAAAATATGGAGGCAGGCTGTAAAGCGTGTCCTGGGTGCAGTCCTCTATTATCCTGCTCTTAGGCAGGTTTGCGAACATCGCGAGCTTCTCCCTCGTCTCGTTGTTAAGCGCGCTCTCAGTCCTGCACACCACGAAGTCCGGCCTTATCCCCGACTGCATGATTGACCTGAGTGCCAGCTGCGTGGGCTTTGTCTTCTGTTCCCCGACCGCGCTGAGCATCGGTATGTAAGTGACATCGATGAACACGACCTTCTCCTTGATTGCGAGCTGCCTCATAGCCTCTATGAAATATCCGTTCTCTATGTCTCCCACGGTCCCGCCCACCTCTATGACCATCACGTCGAGATTCCTCTTCTTGGCCACGCCCTCTATCTTCTTCACTATCAGGTCGGTGAGGTGCGGCACTATCTGCACGTCTATGCCGAGATATGCTCCCCTCCTCTCCCTTGCTATTATCTCGCTGAACACCTTGCCCCCGGTTATGGAGAGGTCGCCCGTGAGGTTCTTCCCCGAGAACCTCTCGTACATTCCGAAGTCCATGTCGACCTCGCTCTTGTCATCGAAGACGAAGACCTCGCCGTGCCTGTAGGGGTTCATCGTACCGCAGTCGTAGTTGAGATATCCGTCGAACTTGAGCGGAAGCACGTTGTATCCGTAGAAATCTAGAATCCTGAGAATGGAGGAAGTGACTATCCCCTTGCCTAGCCCGCTCATTAGAGAACCGAGCACTACAACGAATTTCGTTGGCATAGAACAGTTACCACTCATAGCTATATAAAGCTTGAGAGAGCCTGCGGTTTATTTTCGTACCGATGACCCTCCATTGGACGAAGCAATCAGATAGGGACCTGCGCGGGTTTTGGAATGTGGACGCTCCCAACATTCTCGTGCTTTCTGAGCAATGCGGAGACCCTAGCCACGCCCTTCTTGTCCTCGTGCGTCTCGACTATCATGCAGTAGTCCTTTCCCTTGGTGTCCCTCACGAAGGTCTCTATCACGTCGCTGACCCCGGGAATCCTGAGTAACACATGCGAAAACTTGGCGTCGTTGCGATGGTCATCATCCTTGCACCTGACAAAAATCGTTGTCTTGCTCATGGGCTCACTTACATACTGTATTATCTTCTGCATTAAGGTATTTATTTGCAGCTAGGTGCTACCCTACAAGGAAGACATCGCTGCCCTCGCTCACCGGTCTGTCTACCTTTATTCCAACGTCATCTCCGTAAGTGGCGACCTCGACATCCTTCCGGTCTATCTGCATCTCTGAAACCTTAGCCCTGACTGGCCCCGCCTCAGTGTCTATCTCTATCGTGTCGCCGACTCTCAGCGTGCCCGTGAGGTGCAGCGCAACCACGTTTATCTTGCTGAAGAAGTGCTCAACCCTGCCCACGTTTATCCTGCGCGCAGATTGCTGCCCCTGCGGGGATTCGGCCACATCCTCTGCCACGCTCTGCTCCCCATCATAATCGAGGTTGCCGATGGCTCTGTCAACCTGCTCGGCCCCTCTGTCCCGCATCTCCCTTTCCTGGACATCCCTCATAACATCGTCAATGTTATCCATGGTATCCGCCTAATCATAAGCCCCGAGAGGGAATCGAACCCTCGACTTCCAGTTTACGAAACTGGCACTCTACCCCTGAGTTACCGAGGCACTATTTATAGAATGATTTAAATATCAAAGCATTAATATAGATAGCGTATTCGGGTGCCCTTATCATGTTAGTAATGGATGATAACAGCGGAGGGAGCGTTCAGGACGCCGCACAGGCTGCTGGGCAGCAGGCTCCCGCGCCCGACCAGCCCATGGATGTGCCTGGATACGGCACGATCGGCCCCCAGAGGAGGGCAAGGGTGCCCTCGCTGTTCAAGATCCTTCCCATAGTTATAGGGATAATAGTACTTGTCATCGCCATACTCGCCCAGGTCTTTTTCACCGGCTCGCACTCGATAATCAGCACCTCTACGACCTCAGTCCTAACGAGCGGGGCGCAGGGCGGTATAATATACGGGTGCGCGACCCTGAGCAAGCCGGGCAGATACGTGCTTGCGCAGGACACCAAGACAAGCGCCACAACCGGCGCCTGCATAAATGTCACATCGGACAACGTGGGTGTCTACTGCAGCAACAACAAGATAACCGGCTCAGGCCCGTTCGTCAACTACTCCCCCTTCAGCTATGGCGTGCTGATAAACGGCAGGTCTAACGTCTCGCTGGTGGGCTGCAACATCAGGAACTTCTCATATGGCGTTTACGTCTCATCTTCCAAGGGCATCAGCGTGCTCAACAACAACATCACGCAGAACTACATATCCGAGCTGGTGATGGCAGCCACGATGAACAGCAGCGTGGCCAACAACTTCATGTCGAGGGCATCGAGCGGCGACGGCGCACTGCTGATGACCGGCGGCTCGTCGGGCAACAAGGTGGCCAACAACACCATTGAGTACAACCAGTTCTATGGGATAAAGGTCAACTCAACAGGCAACAGCTACTTCTCCAACCTGGTCAACGGCACGCCCACATCGCTCTACTGCTCAACACCCTCAAGCTTCCCTGGCACATCAACCGCATCGGGCAACACGTGCGTCAACAACACCGGCTGCGGCTTCCTGATGTGCAAGGGCGTAAACATACCCGCGAACCTCTCCAAGATTAGCCTGGGCAGCCAGATAAGCAGCTGCGGCTCGATTAACCAGCCGGGAACTTACTACATGAGCGGCAACATAAACATGGGCTCTTACATCAACGTCTCCAACCCCGCGGCTGTGTATGACAACATAAGGTGCATAAACATAGCCTCAAGCGGCGTGGTGCTCAATTGCATGGGTCACACGATGAGCCACGGCAGCTACGCCATATACTCATCCGGCGTATCCAACCTGACGATCAAGAACTGCAACATAAGCGGATTCAACACCGGTGTGCAGCTTATCAACACTAACAGGTCGCGCATAAGCAACGTCTCCGTTGTCAATGCAACCCAGTTCGCTATAAGCCTGACCAATACCGTCTCGGTCTCAGTGCAGAACTCATCTGCAACCTCGAGCAACTTCGGCCTGTATGTATCCAACGCGGCCTCCGATGTCATCGGCAACCCGACGATGCTCAGGAACCAGTACGGCATATACCTGACCGACTCGCTGGGCAACATATTCCAGGGGGGCAGCTCGCTCAACAGCACCACCTACGACGTCTACGCGACAGCGGACTCGGTCAACGCAAGCTACAACATAATGCAGGGCACGAGCTGCGGCCTAACCAACGCCCAGTGGGCCAGCTGCAAGATAACCAGGGGCTCGCTGCTGCCCTACTACCCGATAAGCTCCTGCGGCACAATCTCCCATTCGGGCAACTACTCGCTCAAGTCCAACATAGTTGACGCGCAGTCCAATTGCATAACCATAGCTGCGAACAACGTCTCGCTGAGCTGCGGAGGCAACACCATAAACGGGCTGGGCAGCACTCCAGGCTCGATGATAAGCATGGCGGGTAGGAGCAACATAACGATAACTAACTGCGGCCTCTATGGGCTTTATGACTCCGTCAACATAACCGACTCCTCTAGCGTATTCATGAGCGGCATAAAGTCCTCGAGCAGGCTGTACGGCTTCTACATAAACGGCCTATCCGGCGGCTCCCTCCTCTTCGGGAGCGCGAACGGGGCTAACAACGCTACCGTGTACATGAACAACGTCACATACTTCACCCTCAGCGGGATGAACCTCACATATGCGGGAGATAAGGGCTTCGGTATAGAGATGATTAACTCGAGCAACGACATAGTGACCAACAACAATGGCCTGTCGAACTACATAGGGCTGGAGCTCAGCGGAGCGTCAAAGGGCAACAGGGTATCCAACAACACCATGTCGCTCAACAACGGCTATGACTACGTGTGCAACGGCAACTCCGGAGTCAACGACGAGCTCGGCGGCATCAACTACGGCACCACGAAGAGCGGGTGCAAGTGGCTCGCCGCAGTGCCCATTCCAGCAGTGCATTTGGCCTGCAGGCTGGTGTCCGTCTCCGACACCATATCGCTCACCGCCGACGCGGTCTACGGTTTCGGCTCAACCTGCATGAGCGTGTTCGCCAACACCACCACGATAAACTGCGAGGGCCACACTGTCATAGCTACCAACGGCGGCACCTTCGCATACTTCCAGAACGTCCGCAACGACAAGCTTTCCAACTGCGTGCTCAAGGGCTTCTCCAACCCGGTGTTCGTCACCAACTCTTTCACTGTCACTTTGCAGAACAACACCATCTCGATACAGAACCAGACGGCCGGCCTGGCTGCGATAACTATGCTTAACACGCAGAACTCGCAGGCAAGGGCGAACAACATAACCGCCCCATACCAGGGGATCAACTTCGTTGGCGGCGGATCCGGTAGCGTGCTCAACAACATAGTGAGCGGCGCCGAGTTCGCATATCAGATAAACAACGCGACATCCGTCACAGTGACCAACAACACCGCGATGTACAGCTACACCGGCATATCCGTGGTGAACGCGAACCAAAACACCTTCGGCGCCAACAACGCGACCCTTCACGTCACATCCGGAATCTCCTGCTCATCCACATCGCAATCCAACGGGGACTCGGGAGGCAACCGCTGCTCTGTGCAGAGCGGGTGCTCGTGGATAAAGAGCTCGGCATCCACCTGCCACTCATGACATCTCACGTTCACGTTTTCAACCCTGCCCAGGCAGGACGGCTCGGACAGAAGGGGATAGGATGCAGTTCTCAAAATTGGTGGAGTCTTACGAGAAGCTTGAGGGCGTATCCGGCAGGCTCAAGATGATAGAGTTGCTCACAGAGGCGCTTAAGGAATCGGGCAAGGGCGAGATATCCAAGATAGTTTACATGACCCAGGGCACCCTCCTCCCGCCGTTCGAGGGGCTAGAGTTCGGCATTGCGGAGAAGATAGTGGAGGAGGCTATAGCCGTCGCCACCGGCTTCACCAAGGAGCAGGTGGACAGGGACTTCAAGAGGAGTGGGGACCTCGGCATAACCGCGCAGAAGCTGAGAGAGGAGTCCAAGCTGAAGAGCATGAGGCAGGCAAGGAACTCCGTCTCGGACGTCTACGACACCATGAAGAAGCTGGCCGAGGCATCGGGCCAGGGGAGCAAGGACACAAAGATAACCATGCTTGCCAACATGTTTGCATCATCCTCCCCAGTGGAGGCGAAGTACATCGCAAGATATCCGCTGGGCCAGCTGCGCCTAGGCGTGGGCGACGCGACAATACTGGAGGCACTCTCCTCAATGGCGACAGGCGGCAGAGAGGCCAAGCCAGAGCTGGAATCCGCATACAACATATGCAGCGACCTTGGCGCCGTGGCAGAGGAGCTCGTGTCGGGCGGCATGGAAGCGATAGGGGCCATGCACGTCACGGTTTTCAAGCCAATCAGGCCCGCGCTTGCGGAGCGGCTTCCTACCGCAGAGGAGATAATCGAGAGGATGAACGGCACCGCTGCCGTGGAGCACAAGTACGACGGGTTCAGGCTGCAGGTGCACAAGAGCGGCAAGAAGGTGAGGCTGTTCTCTAGGCGCCTTGAGGACGTCACCGCTATGTTTCCTGACATAATCGAGGCAACGCTCAGCGAGGTTCATGAAGACAGGATAATATTCGAGGGGGAGGCTATCGCATACAACGAGGCGACCCAGGAGTTCCTTCCATTCCAGGAGACAATACAGAGGAAGAGGAAGCACGGAGTCAAGGAGAAGGCGCTCGAGCTTCCGCTCCACCTGTTCGCGTTCGACATGATGTACCTCGGCGGCAGGGACTGGCTGCGCGAGCCCTACAAGAAGAGGAGGGCGGAGCTGGAGAGGATACTCGCCAAGGGGAAGAGGATAGTCCCCACCACCAAGATAGTCACCAGCTCGCCGAAGGAGCTCGAGACCTTCTTCGAGGAGGCGATAGCCGAGGGGCTTGAGGGCATAATGACAAAGGACCTCGAGGCTCCGTACATCGCGGGAGCCAGGAAGTTCTCGTGGATAAAGCTGAAGAGGAGCTACAAGGGCGAGCTCTCAGACACCGTTGACCTAGTGATAGTGGGCTACTTCCTCGGAAGGGGGAGCAGGGCGGAGTTCAAGTTCGGTGGCCTGCTCGGCGCGGTGTACAACAAGAAGAGGGACATGTTCGAGACCGTGTCGAGGATCGGGTCAGGCTTCACCGAGAAGCAGATGACCGAGCTGGAAGAGCTGCTGGACAAGATAAAGGTGAAGGCGAGGCCCGCCAGGGTCGACGCGATAGTCGAGCCCGACTTCTGGGTCTATCCAAAGTACGTTGTCACGGTGATGGCTGACGAGATAACAAAGTCGCCCACACACACATGCGGAAGGGAGAAGCAGGCCGATGGGACGGAGGTCGGATACGCGCTGAGGTTCCCGAGGCTGGTGGGCGAGACCGCGGTCAGGGAAGACAAGTCGCTGGAGGATGCCACCACAACAAAGGAGATAATAGAGATGTACGGGAAGCAGAAGAAGGTAGGGGTTAAGGAGAGCTGATGTCCCTCAAGGTATAAATATCTCTTCCGGCTGAATAGCATCAATGGCCCAGAATTCCGTGGACAACCCCGGCAAAAAGGAGGTGCTCAGCCCGGTCGTATCGCTGCTCCCAAAGGACTTCCGTAATGAGCTAGTCAACTTTTTGCGGATGGAATACCTTGGGGTGATTAACCTCAGGGATGATTGGGTGCTGAAGCGTCCGGACCTATCAAGCACGAGGGAATTTAACGACTTCATCCTTTCCAACTGCGGGGGCATAGCCTCCATAACGAAATTCATCAAGAGCTCCGTGCAGCCAGAGCCGCTTCAGCTCGAAGAGCAGATATCCTACAGCGGCAGGTTGCTGAATGCATATATGATAAAGTCTGAGACGCTCATTGATGCAGAGCTACACTCGACCGCCCAGTCAAAGGCTGCCTACTTGCTCATCACCAAAGGTCTGCTTATCGCATCCAAACCTGATCTTGTAATCAAAGAGGACGAGCGCAAAAACATAGCCCGATTCATAAAAAATGACGGGCGGTATGGCGTAGAATACATACTTAGGAAAGCAGCCGCCCCGATTGAGGAACTTGACGATAACAAACGATTCGCTACTAGATTGACCGGCGGATTCAATTCGATGCTTCTGAAATTGGACGGTGGCTTAGCGGGCATGCTCCCTCAAGATGAGATATTCACTATATCAGCACTAGTATCCAAAATGAAGACAATGACGATAAAAAGCAAGTCGGCGCATGAGCACTTTACGGGCATGCTCGGCAAGGACTACCTAAACACCTTTGATAAGATCGTGGCAATAGCCTTCCTTCCCTGACTGTGGATGTGGAAAATTAGATTTGTCTTACGCTCTCTATCGTCTTTGAGAACTTCTGGACGCTCTTCACTATCTCCTTCACCCTTGGGTTGAGCCTGTATCCCAAGCCATAGCCCTTCTCCGTCCTTATGTGGGTTGGCTGTATTACGTTGAGGTCGAGCGAGAGCTCCCTCAGCGTTATGATAAGCGTCTTCCTGGTGAACTTCTTCTCCAGTATCGCGTAAAGCTCCCTTGTGGTTCTCGGGGACTTCTGAAGAAGCAGGGACATGACCGCGTAGTTGGGCCTGCTTATTACCTTCCTCAGCGCCCAAATCTCGTCCTTGTCCTTTTCTTTCTTGACCATGATGTTATAATCGCAATAAAGGTTTATAAACGTATCGCAGAGCCTTTTACGCCTCAGGATAGTTGTTTACCGCCATTACCTTCCGAGGTGCGCCCTCCCCATGCCGTACCCTGATTACGCCTTATACAAAGCTATATATACTTTTACTCAAGTAAATAGTAGTGTAATCTTCATATTTGTTTGGGTGGGCCTGATGATACACAAACTAAGTGTTTTGCTCTCGAAACGCACCAAGGGACACGGCTCCGAGAGGGCCGATGCGCCTTCTCCTGGCCTGAGCTTCGGCATAACGAACGACTATCCCACCGAGGTCTCTGAGGAGCGACCCGAGTTTTTCGCACTGCTGGGCCGTCGCGGGCTGCAGTCGCTGTATTCCATATCGGCATTCAGGCTCTGCCCTGCAGACCTCAGGGCACTAAGGCAGTGCAAGAGGCAGATGGTCGAGGCTCTTAAGGCCCAGCAGCCACAGCAGTACTCCAAGGAGGCCATCATGTCCGCTAGGTCGCTGGCACTTTCCATGTTACAGGGCATCGAGACCAAGGAAGGCAAGGAACTTCTTGCATACATACTGGCGCACGAGACAGTGGGCTATGGACCTATCGGCATGCTGATAGACAACCATGCCGAGATTGAGGAAATCGTTATCAACTCGTCCGATTCCAACATCGGAATATATCATGCGAGCTACGGATACTGCACCACCAACCTGAGGTTCTCCGGCGAGCGGGAGTTCCGCTACGTCATCAACAAGCTGGTTGCCTATGCAGAGCGGGAGCTTAACGCCGCCAACCCCGTAATAGACGCCCAGCTGGTGGATGGCTCCAGGATACACGCGCAACTGAAGCCATACTCGCTCAACGGCCCCATCGCCTCAATTAGGCTGAACGGCGGCAAGCGGATGGACATAAGGAAGCTGATGCAGATGAAGACCGTGTCGCCAGAAGTGCTGGCATACCTCTGGATGGCAATCGATGCCAACCTCAACATAGTGATATCGGGCGCCCCCGCATCAGGCAAGACATCCCTGCTCATGGCCATGCATGTGCTTGTGCCCCGCTCCCAGAGGGTGATAGCGATAGAGGAGGACGTGAACGAGCTCAAGTACGGCAGCTTCATGAACGTGGTCTCCCTTCAAGGTTCCTCACTGCTCGGCAGGGTGAGCCTCAGGGACCAGATAGTGAACTCTCTCCATCTCCGCCCTGACAGGCTCATTGTAGGCGAGATAAGGGGTAGCGAGACTAAGGAGGTACTCTCGGGCTCCAACCTCGGAATACCATTCATGACCACCATGCACAGCAGTGGCAGTGGCCAGCCGCTCATCGACAGGCTCCGCTCAAGGCCGATGAGCGTGGAGGAGCAGCTGGTCTCGATGCTTGACGTCTCCGTTTTCATGAGGCAGAGGGACGTAAAAAACAGGGTCGTGGAGCAGGTGACCGAGTACCTCTGGCTCTCAAGGGCGGAGATTAGCGTTGATGATGCCATGGCCCTCAACAGGGAGCACAAGATGAGGGATATGGTCCAGAACGGAAGCCTTGATACATCCTCACTTCCGGCGTCGAAGCTCATCTTCGCATACGCATCGGCAAGGATGGTGACACACGGTACGGCACTTAAGGAACTGAAGAAGCGCGCAACTTTCCTAAAAGCCCTTCTTGAGTCAGACGGCAAGACGGATGTCGACGACTACATAGGGAAGTTCGGCGAGATAAGATGAGCGCGCTACCGTACGGTAATTGTGTTGCAACCGGTGTACTACCGGAATCCTTGACGGGATTTACTGGGACTGACACTGTAAGAAGAATTAGAATGCCCGTGTCGCATAATGGCATTGCACTCGGTCTACGACCGAGCTCCTTGACCGGATTTGCGGGTTCGATTCCCGCCGCGGGCGAAAGGGGGCGAAAGCCCCTTCTAAATGATATTTCAGCCGTTAAAATATTTAGCTCTTTCTGTGCCGGAAGCATCGCGTTCAATGCGATCTACCTTTCCGCTGCCGCGCTTGCCATATACGCTGTCTTCGGCTCCCAGTTTGCAGGTTTCTCCCTTCTCATCGGCATCCCGCTTGCCGCGATAGTTGTCGCGTACGAGATGAGGCTGATGCGCAAGAGGCGCGAGGCAGAGGAGGAATCCGCGCTTGTGTCCGCACTATCTATCGTCTACTCAAGCATCAAGTACAACGGCAAGCCGTTGCTTTACTCCATCTGCAGGGCTGCAGACTCGCTCAATCCATCCTCCGCCCCGAATGCCCAAGCGGCACTCTTGGATGTTGCGGGCAGGATGCGATTGGGTCAGGACCTTGACGTTGCGGTCAGGGACTTTGCTCGCGCCTGCAAGCATTCTTATCTATCCCCGCTCTACCAGTTTGCCGAAGAGTACTGGGCGGGGCTGGAGCCCGCGGCCTCTCTGAAGGGGGTGATAGACGATTACCATGCCAAGAGGAGGAGCAACGCCGAACGCTCCATATCTCGGACACAGAGGCGGGTGACGGTGTGCATGGCACTCGGCACCATAGCGCCATCCTTCCTCATGTTCGTCTTTGTCGGCTACTCTATAGTCTACTACTCGACGCTCCAGTACTTCCTCTTCGCGGTTTCACTCCTCCTGATTCTCCCCTTCGCATACTCCGTTCTCGGAGCGGGCATGGCTGGTTACGATGATGCAAGATAAGGTTTACGTGGCTGTCACCGCCATCTCGGCGGTTTCGATAGCTTCCGCACTGCTGAACAGTGTCTACCCCGCCATGGCCGCATGTTCTGTCTCCGCCGCAATACTGCTTGTCTCGCTCAGGCACTGGAAGGACAAGAGCCTCGACAGGGGGGTGCTGAGGCTGGTCAGCAACATAATCGAAACTAACTCGCCCGGAAGGGACACTCTGTCCCTTCTTATGGACTCCGCAAGCCCGAGCATGCCGTTCTACGACTCTCTGGTCTCAGCGATAAGAGTATACAAGCTTTCCGGGGACGCAGCTGCCTCCTTCTCAGAGCTCGCTAAATCGCGGTCGGAGTACCTCAGGTCGGCAACAGACATAATGCTCAATGGGCTGGACAACGGTGCGGACATTCTCGCGCCGATGAGCGAGCTGAAGCAGCGCATGGAAGCAGACCTGTCTATACGCGAGAGGACCGCTGGAAGCTCGTCCGGGGCGTCGGCGATAATACGATTCGGCTCCATCCTCTTCCTTCCGGTGTTCGCGGGCATAAGCCTCGACATACTCGGCTTCGCCTCAACGGTGAACAGCGCGGTCTCGGCCATAAGCTCCGCCGGTTTCACCCTCATACTGGCGCTTTTCATAGCAGCGGCGAACACCGCAAACTTCAGCCACGGAGCCTCCCCCCTGCTTGAGAAGGCCGCCAAGTCCGCGGCCAGCAGCGCTGCAGCAATAGCGGTCTTCAAGGTAGCCGCAATTTTCGCAATGTCAATGCTTTAGGTGATGAGATGCAAAACGTAAACATACAGATACCGTACATGGATGAGGTAGCGGCGCTCCTTGCGTTGGCAAGGTCGAGAAAGGGTCAGGGCTCGCTGGAGTACATAATGATGCTCTCCGCCGTGAGCATCGTGATCGTGATAGCCCTAGCTATGGTGACGCAGCTGAAAGGGACCGCGGTGCACGCCTTTATGGGCAGCTCCAACCAGAGCATAGCATCACAGCTCTCAACGCAGCTGGGCAACCTGACCTCAGGGGTGAAGTGAGCGTGAGAACAAGGGCTCAGCTCTCGGTGGAGTTCATGGTCTATGCCGCGCTGGCCACCGCCTCGCTTGTGGTCTCGCTCAGGCTGTTCTCCATCGGAACCGCTGTTCAGGGCGCCGCCGCTGAGAGGGCATACGCCGAGGAGCTTGCGGCAGCCATAAACTCCAACATGGCCTACACGAGCTCCGTCTTCTCCGCCTACGTCCCCCACTCAATATGCAACGCCACGCTAGGCAACGGCAGCATCGGCATAAGCGGGGAGAGGATTGCGCTGGTCTCCAACCTCTCCCTCCAGGGCGCGTCGGTATGCAAGGGCTCGGGAGGGGTGGAGAGGCTTCTGCTCTACAGGCGGTCAAACTACACATACGCGCTCGAGGTGTATAAATGAGGGCGCAGATAATGGCGGGCACGGCAATCTCGATGGTCATAGCAGCCGCGTTTTGCCTCTCGCTCGCCGGCATAGGGACCGGGATGGGCACTGCCGCAGTGATGCACGTGGCATCGGCCGACCAGGCGTATTACGCAACATCGAACTCGCTCGCGGCGCTTTCGGACCAGATATCAAACGGGTGAGCCGATGTTTCAGGAGATAGAGCTGCTTGCGGCGATTGCGGTCTTCCTCCCCTTTTTCGCGGCGTTCGCCTACCATCTGACCTTCGCGCAAAACACCTTCGCTGATGGGGTGGCATCGCACAGCACCGCATTGCAGCGCGGAATACTGCTCCAGCAGGAGATTAATGCCTACTCGGTGTCGGGAGTTGGTGGATTAACGAGCGGAACAAAAGTGCTGAATCCTGCCAACCCTTTTGTCGCCAATGGCAATGTTGCGGGTGGCAGATTGGTTTCGATAGGCGGTTCAGTGTATGTAACCGATGGTGTGAATGAGACATAGGGCGCAGAGTAGCATAGAGTTCATGGTGCTGTTGGCAGCTTCAGCTTCATTGGGCGTGGCTGGCATTGCGATGTACCACCACCTTTCCAGTGCCCAGAGTGTGGTGTTCTCTAGCCTGCTCAATGCCTCCAATCCAGCCAATCCCACAACATACAACTCAACACCCGATTCATACTCCATCTCCCTGTCATTGGGCGGCACAAGCTATCTCAACAGGAGTAACGGGCTTTACCTGCTGGTGACCGCCCCTTACGGTGCGTACTTGAGTGGAGTGAACATCAGCTCAACCGCAGGCTCGATTGCCCCAAGCACATACAATGGAACAACCACCGACGGGATCACGCTAATGCAGCTCGCATTTGTTCCCTTCAAGCGCGGAAGCGGCTCGGTATCCGCATCCGTCAACGTTACATACAACGGAACCACCAAGACACTTCACAGCATGGCATACACCTACTCCGTCTCATACGTGTTCGGTTCGCCATCAATAGGCTCAGGTAGCCCCCAGTTCTCAGCCGCCATAACCACAACCAACCAGTCCATAACCTATCCGTTGGAGGCTCCTGTCAACATCGGCTACGTTACCCAGTGGTCCCATTGCAGCTACCACAACTTCTTTGGTGACCTGAGGCCCTTCCAGGCGCAGTGCGGCGACGCCAACTGGGATTTTGTCTCGTTCTCCGAATCCTGCTACTATGGAAGCGGTGTCACTACCGCAACCTACTGCATGAAGCTGAACAACACCCAAAGCAGCTACTCTGCCATCTCCGGCAATCAGGGCTACATGTACGCAATCGAGCTGAGGCTGTACAACCAGACTATGTCGCTTTCGGCGCTCGCCAACAGCAGCTCACCCCGCTCCATGGTGCTGGACGGGCGAGGGGTTCCAACGGGCAACGCAACAGTATCCGAGGTCAGTGGGATAGGCTCCAATCCCTCCCAGGGCTATCTCGTGCTCAACGTATCCGGCACGGAGAGGGTGGTTGAGACATCTAGCTACCAGTCATATGCGCAGGCCCTCAACAACCTGGACTCGGTTCTAGGCTATTACAATCAGTCGGGGGCCCAGGGCAGCAGCGTATCCTCCATCATGGCTGCGATAGACGGCTATAACAACCAGGCGCTACAGCTCACAAACTCCAGCAATGCAGTGAACCCGCAGTGCACTCTATCCACTTCGGGAGGGAAAAGGGTCTACTCCTGCGCCCCAGTCTCAGGGCTGTACTACACCATCAACGCCACGATACCTGGTGTGAAAAGCCCGCAGTTGCTCTCCGTGGCAGGCTCAACGGTAAACATAAGGTGATATGATGAAGGCGCAGGCGGCGATAATGGAGGCATTCCTCTCAATGGCGGTGCTAGCCGCATCAATTTCCGTGTTCGCCGTAGGGACCTACAACTACTCATCAAGCCTAGGCTCTATGAGCGTAAACCAGAGCAATGCCGCGTATGATGTCTCCAATATCGCGTTCGGCAACTATACCCTGCATTCCTGCATACTCCTCTGGGACCGCTCCTGCCTCTACAACTTCACATCTGCAATGAGGAGCCACTACGCGCTCGGGTACCTTGCAATCGGAATAAATGGCGGCAACACCGCGGCATCAGGATCAGCGGTGAACTGCCGTGGGCGCTATAACCTATGCCTGCCTTTCAGTGGGGGTAACACGTCAATGGTGATGTGCATAACGAGCTGTATTTGATGGGGTTCTACGGCCTTCTTGTGGGCATTTCACTGCTGGTATCCATATCGGGGATTCTTGCAGCCCAGCATCAGGCGTCAGCTATAAACGCGCTCGCCTACCAGTACGCATCATATAACAACCTCCTCTCCCTCTCCGCGTTCTCACACGCTATCAGTGAAACCGCATTAAACAGCTCAGACCCGGGCTACGGGAGCTGGATGGAATCCATCTACGAATCCGCATATGCTGACGGCATAAGCGTCAGGCCGCTTGGCGGAGCGATTGCGATATCCAGCTTCTCGCGGCCCTATGCCGCTGCCGTTGTCAGGCTTAACGGCACATAGTGCCATTCCCATTTTAAGCAATCAATACCCATATATTTATATATTTTCCCATTCATAAACAGTAGGTAGGGATGGAAATACTCAAGATTGACGAGAGGTGCAGGGTTACGATAGGCAAGAAGGCTGTGGCCAGATACGGAAAGAAATTCAGGATGTTTGACACACCGGACGGCATATTCCTGGTCCCAATCCCAAAAGACCCGATAAGTGAGCTGGAGGAGCTGGGAAGGAGGTCGAAGATCGCCAAGTACACCCTTAAGGAAGTAAAGGAAATAGTTCTTTCAGAGGCGAAAAAGGAGGCGTTGGCGAGGCTGAAGTGATACGATGGTCTATGCCGATTCCGATTTTTTTATCGCCTTGCTCATACCCGAAGACAGGCACAAGGCATGGGCCAAGGCGGTCTATGAAAAGCATAAGGGCAACATAAGCACCTCCTCGGTCACGGTTCTTGAGCTTCTCCTCATATCGCAAAGATTCGGGATAGGGGCACAGGCACTCATAACTCGTGTGCTCAGCGTGGCAAGACTAACCGGAATACAAGGCAGCGATGCACTGCGAGCCGCTTACTTCATCGACAACTACAAGGTCGGCATATTCGACGCGTTCCACGCGGCTCTTTGCGGAGGCAAGATAATAAGCACCGACCACATCTTCGGAATCCTCGGCATCGATACAAGCGTCTGACTTTTCAACAACGCTTAAAAGGCTCACCCATCATAAATATACGTAAAACATGGCCTTAGTGGTGTAAGGGCAGCACGGGGGACTGTGGATCCCCTAGTCCGGGTTCGATTCCCGGCTGAGGCCCTTTGCGTTCTTAAAAAGATAATCTAATCTCGGATGCTCTCTCAGGAGTCTAGTCCTCAAAGGCTGCTTCACAGAGCCGACTAATCGCACTGCGGCATTTATCCTACGCTCCCAAATTCCTTGTAGCTTCTTTGGTGCCGGGGGCCTGAATGCGGTGTTCTTCATGCAATTCCTCTCCCCGCATTTGCAGCCACCGACAAAATGAAAGCCCTCCTCTTCGAATACCCTGTAATCCTCCGTGGCTTCCTCCCCTTTTTTAATGTCCCTTACGGCTATATCGAAGCCCTTATCCGTTTCCAAAATATGTGCATTGCAGGAATGGTTTATGTACAAAAGCCTCTTATCGCAATACTTGGACATCAGTCCATGTTCGTCCATTACCTCATGATGAAGCACGAACTCTAATTCCTTTTTGGGAAGCTTAGCCAGGTCCCCTTTCGAATAGGTCCCGCATTTCTTACACGGAAAGATGAGTATGGTCCCTTTGGGTATGAACCGCGTCGCAAACAGGCCCTTTTCATGTATGCCCTTCGCCTTTATCTCGAACAAGTCGGCAATCATAATATCACTGCATCGCTAAAGCTTAAAGCCTTAACGCGTTATGGGTCGGCTCAATCCTGTGCCATCGAGGTTGTGCCCCTCTTTTCAAACTACGATTTCCGTTGATTTTGCACAGCAGGCTTAAATATCGGCGCCCGCACAAGCATTGATTGAATGGGGAATGAGAATATGACCGTAAAAGATAGGGAGTCAAACCTGGACTGGGCGGTCATTTGCAATGACCTGGAAAGCATCAGGTCTTTAGTTCATAGCGTGCGGTGACGTAAACAGCCGCAACGGTGTGGGCAGGACCCCCCTAATGACTGCGGCGTCTTACGGGAGGCTGGAAGCGGCCAGACTGCTGATAGCGCTCGGGGCAAACCCCAACGCGCAGGGTTGCACACTTGGTTACAGCCCCCTCATATGGGGCGCTCAGGAGTCCCGCTACCCTGGGGCGTGCGAGAGCATAAAAATGGTTCGACTGTTGATCTCTTCGGGGGCGGATGTCAACTTAAGAGGGGGCGGGGGATGGACCGCCCTTATGTCAGCCTCTTTCGAAGGCCAGTTCGACGTGGTAAAGGAGCTGATCAAGTCTGGTGCAGACGTATACGCAAAGGACTACAAGGGCAAGACCGCAGAGGAATACGCGAGAGATGAGGGGTTCAATGAGGTGGCAAGATACCTTAAGATAACCAAGTCGCTTGCCGATGCGAGGCTACTCAGGGGACAGGACGAAGAAGACGAGTCATGCGGGCGGGGTTAATCCCGACCCCCATCTCCCCTTGAGAATTCGAGCAGGAACTTTCCGAGGTCCTTCAGCAGGTCCATCCTCGCCGCTTCCTTCAGCGTCACCCACTTGAACTCATCGTGCTCATCGCTCAGCCTTACGTTTGTACGCTCTGTCCTTGAGTGGTACACCACCATGAGTATGTGGTAAGTTGTGGCGTTCCCGTTCTTGATCAGCGTGGTGAACGTCCCGGCGAGCTCCGGGCTCTTTACCGTCAGTCCCGTTTCCTCCATCACCTCCCTCTTCATGGTCTTGAGCGGAGCCTCTCCCCATTCCATCCTGCCTCCAGGCAGCTGCCACTTTTTCTGCCAGTTCTTGGTGCTCTTGCTCCTCCTGAGCAAAAGGAACCTGTCGCCGTTCTGGATCAGAGAGCCGACCCAGACTAGCATCATGCGCTTGCCGTCCGCCGCTGCAGAATTAGAAGACATTGAGCGCCCACCATCTGAACAGCTTCTTTATCCTAATGCTGGTAGTGTTCGTGTTCTTCTTTATGTCCTTGACCATGGTCTTGTATATGACCTTCTCCTGTGCGTCCAGCTTCCCCTCCTTTACTATCTCCTGCTTCTTCCCGTCTACCATGTTGGTCTCGGTCTTGCTGATGACGTCCTTCTTGACCATAGAATACCACTCGTCGAGCGAGCTCCCGCCGAAGTCCTTGTCGTTGAGCACGCGCATCATGTCGTTCATGGTCATCACCCTTCCCTTCTTCGTGGTGTGCTCGTGCAGGAGCGGAAGCATCTTCGCCTTGTCCGCAGCTCTCTCTATGTCCGCGGGGGAGAATCCCATGGTCGCCCTTGCAAGGCGCCCGTAGTTCATCGGTCCCCTCGGCGTCTTCCTCGTGTAAAACTCAAAGAGCGCCTTCCTGTCCTTGTAAGTGGGTGGCTTGATGTAGACGCTGTCGCCAAATCTTCCTGACCTCTTCAGCGCCGGGTCTATGTCCCACGGCTGGTTTGTTGCGCCTATAACGAATATGCCCTCAGGGTTGGACTCGACTCCGTTCATCTCCACCAGCATCTGGTTGACCGCGAGCCTCATCGCTGAGCTGTCGCCACCGCCGCCCTCTCCGCCTCCCCTCTTGACTCCCAGCGCGTCAAGCTCGTCGAAGAAGATGATGCACGGCGCGGCCTTCCTCGCCTGCTCGAAGATCGCGTGCAGGTTCTTCTCCGTGTTGCCTGTGTACATGTCTATTATCTGGTTTATCCTTGCGATTATGACGTTTGATCCCGACTCTCCCGCTATCGCGTTGACTATGTGGGTCTTTCCCACTCCTGGCGGGCCGTATAGAAGTAGGCCCACTCCGAGCTTCTTCCCGTACTTCCTGAATAGGTCGGGCTCGCTTATGGCGAGTATGACGTTGTCTGTCAGGTACTTCTTTATCTTGTCCAGCCCGATGACCGAGTCGAACTTTATGTTTGACTTGTAGAACTTGAGCTTCTTTATCTGTCCCTCCTCTATCTTCTCCTCGTCCTCCTCCTTAAGCGAGGGCTTTTCCATCCCCATCAGCTGTTTGCCGCCATCGCCCTTAACTCCCACCTCGGATTCAAGGTGTATGAGCTGGTCTATCTTCTCCAGCCTGTTTTTCGCCTCCGCGTAGTCGGGGTTGGCCGCGAGCGAGCGCTCGTACCATCTCCTCGCCTCAATGTAATCGTTCTCGCTCTCCGCCATGTCGCCTATCAGCAGCGGCGCGTCCGCGCTCTTCGGCTGGAACGTCATCACGGTCTCCAGGTCGGCCCTCGCGGCTGAGAAGTTGTTCATCACCCTCTCGGTGAGGGCGCGGTTGAAATAGGCGTCGGCGTAGTCCTTGTCCACCATTATGGCGGCGTTGAACTCGCCTATCGCGTCCTCGAACTTGCTCTCCTCGAAGAGGGCGTTGCCCTTCTTCCAGTGCTCCTTCGCCTCCGGGTTGACCTGCGGCGGAGCCTTGGGCTGCGCGTCACCCTTAGGCCCCTTCCCCTGACTTTCCGCCATCTATATCAGCTATTGTATACTCAACTGTCCTCAGCTATTTATACGTTTCCTGCGGGCTCCGCTCCGTCAAGAAGGAGGTTGAGCCTCTTGTCCACCCTCGCTATCTCCGGGTTGCTCCTCCTGACGTTCTTGAATACCACAATCTTGAACTGCATGATGAGCCCCTGGACCTCGGTGTTGAGTGCCTTCAGCTTCCTGTCCTTCACCTTGTAGAGCCCGTTTATCTGCTTCACTACCAGCTCGCTGTCCGAGTAAAGCTCCACTGCGAGGCTCTCCGGCCTCTTCAGCTGGTTGCCGCACCATGTGAGCGCCATGACTATCGCCCTGTACTCCGCGTAGTTGTTGGTTGCCTTGCCGTTGCTCTCCTCGAGCTCGAAGATGTCCCCTCCCTCCATCTCCGCCATGAACCCCGATGCACTGGGGCCCGGGTTCCCGCGCGCGGCCCCGTCGGTGTATATCCTCACGTCAGCCGGCAAACAACCACACCATCACTACATAACGCAAGTATTTATAGCTGTATTCTCATCTGTAATATCGTTTCAGATGGACGCTTACACGGCAGCCCAGGGGGAGGAGCTGGTGGTCGCAGCGAGGAGGAGCGCAGAGCTTTACCTCATCACCCCGAGGTTCGACAGGAAGCTCATGGGCAAGATGCTCGGTCCCTTCAGCGAGGGCTACGGCGTGCGCGTATCCTTCTTCCACTACCCCACGGATTCCCCAAGGGGCTCGCACACCGACCTGGACAGGTCAAGGTCCGTGAAGGAGAAGGTGATAAGGGCCGCGACAGAGGCAGGGTTCGCCGACCCCAAGCACATCTCGCTCACTCATACGGAGCTGGAGCACGTGGTGACACAGGTGGACATAATATCCGAGCCGGTTCCGCTTCCATCATCAAAGACCGCAAGGCTGAAGGAGATGAAGCTGGGCAGGCACGGCATAATGGTTCACTACGGCTTCAAGAGGGGGATGATAATGCCCGACGTTGCGGCGAAGAACAGCTGGTCCCCAAAGAGGTTCATGGAGGAGGCGTGCATAGCTACTGGGCTTCACGCAAACTACTGGACCCAGCCCAAGGTGAAGATGTTCCTGTTCGAGGTCCAGAGCTTCAGGGAGGAATCGCCCGATGGCAAGGTGGTGGAGACTACGCTTGAGGTCTCGGCTAAAAGGAAGAGAAAGTAAAAAGTTCTTATATCTGACGGAATAAAACCTATTGTGGGCTCGTAGCTTAGTCTGGTTTGAGCGTTCGACTGATAATCGAAAGGTCGAGAGTTCAAATCTCTCCGGGCCCATACTCATGTTTGAAAATGTGATGCAATGAAATCAGTAATCTACAAGTCGGCTTCAAAAGTCCACGGCTCCCTTTTGGGCTCGGTCATGTCATTTGAGAACTCATTCTTCAGGGGGCTCGCATGGGTAATACTCCACGCGTTTTACCTTGTGGTCGCGGTGATGTTCGCGCTCTCCTTTTTCATAAGCTGGGAGATCCCCGCCGCGATAGTGGCTATTTGTGTAATCTTTGAAATTATATGTTGGATTGGAGACACTGTTAGACTATAATTACTCCTAAACCCAAGTCAAAAGAAGTAAACGATCTAATCTTTGCTATCGACATTAGCCGTGTATAATATCTTATCTATTTCTACACTTGTTTTGCAGGTACCCCTACCCCAATTGAAGGGTTCTATGTCCGTAAGTTTTCCTTTCGGTTTGCTACTGATTTTGTTAGCCCAAAGTCTCATTTTTCGAATTAGAATATCTAATGTGCTAATCCTATTATCAACACTCATTCAATCACACAATTAACTACACCTGAGTTAACAAAGCTTTCGTTCAGGTTTGACAGTAGTCTAATCCTCTGGGCTAGATTTTCATCCTGCCGAACGCCCATGCGCCAACACATATCATGGCAAGGGCGAAGCCTATCAGCACCCCGAAGTCAAGGACAAGCCCGAACGACGCGATGCCCAGTATCACCGTCCTCAGCGCGTCGACCGCATACGAGACCGGGTTTACCGATACGAAAACGAACAGCCATGAAGGAAGGTTCTTCACCGGGAACAGCGCCCCGCTAAGGAAGAAGAGCGGGAACGAGACGAAGCTCGATATAAGCCCGAATCCTTCCAGGCTGCTCATCATCGAGCCGATAGTAAGGCCAAGGCTGAGTATCGAGACCATCAGCAGGAATATCACTGCAAAGGAAACCACTATCGAATAAATCGTGAAGTGTATCCCGAAGAACAGGCTGCCCAGTATCATCAGTATCGCTACCTCGATGATTCCGTCAGTCGCTCCCCCGAGGACCTTGCCGAAGAAGATGGTCGTCCTGCTGAGCGGAGCCACGAGCACCTCCTTGAGGAAGTCCACCCGCTTGTCCATTATTATGTAAAGGCCGAAGAAGAGAGAGCCGAATATCGCGGTCATGGTAAGTATCCCCGGATAGATGAAGGTCTGGTAGTTCTCGCCGCTGAGCACTATGCTCGCGCCCAGGCCCGTTCCGAATATTATGAGCCACATCAGCGGCTGCACTACCGAGGCTACGACCCTTGACCTCTCCCTTGTGAATACCTTGAACTCCCTGTACCACAGCGCATACAATCCGTTTAGCTCTCCCATATAATCGTCTCACTTGTTGCCGCTGTGCATCATCCTCTCGAAGTACCCGCCCTCAGCCTCCTGTTCGCGGATCTCGTTGCCCGTGAAGTGGAGGAAGACGTCGTTGAGGGTCGGGGAGTGCGATTCCACGCTGCCGACCTCTCCCACCGCCTTCAGTATCTCCTGAAGATGCCTCTCCGCATCGTTGACCGTAAGCACCAGCGCGCCCTTCTCTGCCTTGACCTTCTTTATGTACTTGAGCTTCTTCAGCGCCTTGAGGTTTGGCTTGCTCACCGTAAGCCTGACCACATCGCCCCCCACCTTCTTCTTCAGGTTCGTTGGCGTGTCCAGCGCAACTATCCTTCCGTGGTCTATTATCGCAATCCTGTCGCACAGCAGGTCCGCCTCATCCATGTAGTGCGTTGTGACTATTATTGTGACCTTCTTCTCAGTCGACAGCTTCTTGATGTACTTCCATAGGTGCTCCCTCGTCTGAGGGTCCAGCCCAAGCGTCGGCTCGTCAAGGAACAGCACCTTGGGCTCGTGGAGAAGTCCCCTCGCAAGCTCCAGTCTTCGCCTCATTCCGCCCGAGTAGGTTTTCATTCGCCTGTTCTGCACGTCCATCAGGTCGACAAGCTTGAGAACGTCGTCCATCTTGCTGTTGATGTTCTTCATGTCCACTCCGTACATCATCGCATGTAGGTAGAGGTTCTCCCTTCCAGTGAGCAGATCATCTGAGCTCGGGTCCTGGAAGACGAAGCCTATCGACTGCCTTACCTTGTGGGACTCCTTGCTTATGTCGAAGCCGTTGACTGTGGCCTTGCCCTTGCTCGGCTTGATAAGCGTTGCCAGCATGGAGAGCGTCGTGGTTTTGCCCGCGCCGTTTGGGCCCAGGAGACCGAATATCTCGCCCTCGCTTATCCTCAGGTCTATGCCGTTGACCGCCTTGACGCCGTCGTAAGCCTTGTAAAGTCCCTTGGCCTCTATGACATATGCCATCTTATTCAGCAGGGATTGACTCCGAACGCATAAATATATGTGCTCGTTCAGGGGTTATCACAGCAGCCTTGGCGTGCTTGTCCTTGCCCAATGCGCTCATCCAGTCCTCCATCTGCCCATCTTCCTCCTTGGAGAACGAGAGGAACCTTATGTCGACTATCTTGAGCTCCATGTGCGCGAGCAGTATGTCCGGAAGAATCTCATTTATCGAATCCGCATGCAGGTAATAGGCGTAAGCCCCAAAACCCAGCTTGCCGTTTATCTCCTCGTAGCTGACTCCGCGCTTGGTCTTGGAGACGATGAGCCTCACCTCCCTCTTTTCCTTTGGGACGTTGAACTCCTCCGTCTTGTCGACACCGACTTTGACCTTCAGCACTCCTTCGGCTATCTCCTTAGCGAACGCGTTGTTAAGCATCCTGTTGTGCAGCTCTGCGCTGTTGTTGGACCACATGTCCTCAACCCTGTTCACTGACCACTCATTGTACCTGCTTATTATGTGCTTGGCTATTATCGGCTCTGCCTTAATGCCTTGGGTCAGCACGGAGAAGGAGTACTTGCCAGCGCCGCAGTCGGTGTGCAGCTTCACGTCTACTTCCACCTTGTCCCCGTTCTTCTTGGCTTCCTCTACTATCCTCTTTAAGGTAGGTATCACGTTGTCTGCATTGCCGCCAGCGGTCCTTATAACCTCTGCGTTGGGGTCGGAATCTGCCTCCTTGTCGATCTGCCCATTCTCCCTATAATCCATACACCTTATCTTTATTTTCTTAACTGCTTGTATTTTTTGCATTGGAACACCTAGTGTTTCATTTTTTTGTTTAAAAGCGTCAGGAATCGGTCAGTTGGGTTTCGCCTACATCTTTGAGAGTGCCTTCTTGCCCTCGAACGTTATAACGAGCGTGACATTCATCTCCGAGCCATTCCTCGGGCCCACATACTCAAGCATCTTAGACTTTACGAGCTTGGATATGACTGGCTCGACGCCATTGCCGAACCTGCGCATCAGCTCATCTTTGTTCACGGCATTGACTCCTACAAAAGAAGACAATATCTGCATTTCGGTAACGGGCTTAGTGACTGTAGCGCTCATATCTGTCATCTGTTAATCATACTGTATCCTGTATAATATTTATACCTTCCATTTTTACAGATGCGACTGTAAATCGCCAAATGCATTAGCGTCATAGCCCTCTCGCTGCAGATTCTGCGCGAACTCCATCGCGTTCGAGCCGTACGTAAGCACCTTCTTGGCGTTTGAGGCCTTTATGTAATCCGTGCACTGCGCAAAGTCGGCATGGTCGCTGAGCCCGAACTGCACGTCCGTATCGAACCTGAACGCCTGCGACCAGCCTGTCGCAACCCCGGTAAAAACCCTTGTCTGATGGGTCTTTGATAGCTCCGCGCCGTACTGAACAAGGTCCCTCCTCTCCGTTATCCCGACGAAGTCGCCCTTCAGCACCTCTGCGCACTCCTCAGGCCTATCCTCCTTTGACAGGTAATCAAGCTTTACTCCGTTCCTCACGTAGACGCCGCTTATCTTGGCTATCTTGCCGCTTACCACTGGTGTGATACCTGCGTCGTTGAGTATGGCGATCATCTCCTGCGCCTTGCCCATCGCATAGACGCTGAATATCGCAATCCCTCTTGCAACCCTGTCCCTTGTCCACTTCTGCATGGCCCACTCAACGTCCTCCTTCTTGTCAAACTTGATGTTAGGGCTGCAGTAAGTCGAGTCCACTATGAGCGTGTCAGTGTCAATTATGTCTATCTTGTCCGCCGTCCTGGAAGGCGCCAGCTGGAAGTCGCCTGTGTAAACTATCCTCTTTCCCGACTCGGCGTCATCAACGCAGAGCTGCTTTGAGCCGAGCATGTGGCCCGCAGAGAGCAGCCTTACCGACTCTGGCACATCGCGCGTATTGAGCTTCCTGTCCAGCAGCTCCTCAACCAGCTGCACGGTCTGCTCGCTCGCGACTATGGACTTTGAGGACTTGACCGCGGCTATGTGGTCCGTGTGTGCGTGGGACACGAAGTCTATGTCAGCGGATGGCTCCCTCCTGTCAAGGGATATCCTGATGTTGTTGGCAGTCAGCATATGGTCGCCATTTGTAGGAGGTGATTCAATAACGCTCGTAAAGTATAAATATTGTGCAATCGCTATCTCATAGGTTCCTTCAATGGTTGAAAATCTGATAATTATCGGCAGCGGCCCGGCAGGCTACACCGCCGCGCTCTACACCGCAAGGGAGGACTTCAAGCCCCTGATGATAAGCGGCACCACGAGCGGAGGCCAGCTGATGCTGACCAGCATGGTTGACAACTATCCTGGATTCCCGGATGGCATAATGGGTCCCGAACTTATGGTGCTGTTCAAGAAGCAGGCGGAGAGGTTCGGAACCAGATTCGTTGAGGACGAGGTAATCGACGTCGACTTCACAAATAGGCCGTTCACGGTAAGGACATCGTCTACGGAGTACAAGGCGCATACGGTCATAATATCTACCGGCGCATCTGCCAAGTGGCTTGGTCTCGAGTCTGAGCAGAGGCTGATGGGCAAGGGAGTAAGCAGCTGCGCCACATGCGACGCCCCGTTCTTCAGGAACAAGGACGTGGTTGTAGTGGGCGGCGGGGACACGGCGATGGAAGACTCGCTGTTCCTGACCAAGTTCGTCAAGAGCGTTACGCTAATACACAGAAGGGAGAGCTTCAGGGCAAGCAAGATAATGCAAGAGAAGGTGCTCTCCAACTCCAAGATAAAGGTGATGTACGAGACCGGAATCGAGGAGGTTCTGGGCGAACAGAAGGTCAGCGGAGTGAAGATTAAGAACCTGAAGAGCGGCGATACATCGACAATAAGCACAGACGGTCTCTTCGTGGCGATTGGCCACACGCCGAACACCGGATTCCTAAAGGGGAAGCTTGAGATTGACGAGCACGGCTACCTTGTCACAAAGGGCGAGGTGAAGACAGACATAGACGGCGTCTTCGTTGCCGGCGACGTCGCCGACAGGCTGTACAAGCAGGCGGTCACTGCCGCTGGAAGCGGCACAAAAGCCGCGCTTGAGGTAAGGGCTTATCTGCAGAAAATGAATCTGGACACATTACAGTGACTTCTGGCCCTTCTTAGGGTTCAGTTCGTATACGCGTATCCCGACTTTCCTAACCGCCTTCTCACCGATTAGCGGCCTTATCATCTCAATGCCTGAGCTAAGCATGATGCTCTCCGAGTCCGTGTAATTGGCGAACTTCCTGTTCTTCAGCTTCTCGGTGAAATCCGAGTACCTTGCCTTGACAGAGACTCCCTTGAACCAGTATCCCTGCTTGTTCACCTCCGCCATTACCTCCTTAGCAAGCGCCTTCAGCATATGGGCTACCTCGTCCATGTCCTTTGTCTCCTTGTCGAAGGTCCTCTCCCTGCCTATTGAGAGCGTCTCAGCGTTCTCCACCACCTTCCCGTTGTCGATTCCGTTGGCCAGAAGGTACATATCCTTGCCGAACGAGCCGAACTTGTTCTCCAGCGAGAGCGGGTTTGCCTTTGCAAGCTCCCCGATTGTGGTGACCTTCATCTCCTTGAGCCTCTCCGCAGTCTTCTCTCCTATTCCGAGAAGCTTGGTCACCTCCTTGTCCTTAAGGAAGCCCTTCACATCCTCCTCCTTAAGCACTCCCAGCCCGTTGGGCTTTGATATATCGCAAACCATCTTTGCGTAGCTCTTGCCCACGCTTATCCCTATCGTGCAGGGCAGCTTCAGCTCTGTGTTTATCCTGCCCTTCAGCAGCCTGCCCAATTCCTCCGCTTTGCCGTACTCGATATCTCCCAGATCCATCACGGCCTCGTCCACGCTGATGACCTCCGTCTTGAACCCCTCTGCCTTGACCGCGTCCATCACGCGCCTTGACACCTCAAGGTAGTGCTCCCAGTCGTCCGGCATGTAGTTCAGGGTCGGGCAGAGCTTGAACGCCATGGCAGTGGGCATCGCGCTGTGTATCCCCAGCTTTCTCGCCTCGTAGTTGCACGTCTGGACTACTCCCTTCAGCTTGTTTTCCACCGTAGATGTGCCAACAGCAAGAGGCTTGCCCTTCAGCTCGGGATGCCTGGCCTCCTCGCAAGCGGCGTAGAAGTAGTCCATGTCTATGTGAAGGAACAGCCTCATCTCAGCACCCATAATTTCTGGGACTGAGCATTATTAAATTTACCCGGCTATCTTAGGAAACTGCTATTTGCTTATCTTGTTCAGTACGAGCACGCCGACCAGTATTATCAGCCCGCCCGCTATCTCCTGCAGTGTGTAAGCGTTCACCACAAC
Organism: Candidatus Acidiferrales bacterium; assembly: GCA_035534575.1. Taxonomy (GTDB): domain Archaea; phylum Micrarchaeota; class Micrarchaeia; order Micrarchaeales; family Micrarchaeaceae; genus JAGWFU01. The sequence continues at coordinate 45,165 of DATLRT010000014.1, read as the reverse complement.
ATTCCATACCATGACGAACACTATGTCCATGTATGTGAAGTTGTTGACGAAGTTCCTACCCAATATGTCCTGCCACTTGCTCTCCCCCTTCATCGGCAGCGCGGATATCACCTCAAATCCCACCGCAACGGAAAGCAGCACGCCAGACATGATCACAAGTCCGAACGGCAAGGCTGATACCCCATTCCAGATAGGCCCGTTGTAGAGCGCCATGCACATCAGCCCTATCAGCATAAGGAATGCCGGAAACGCGACCAGCCTGGTCGCCGAGTTCTGCCTCTTTACTCCATAAAGGAAGAGGTAGAAGCCTATTCCCTGGCTTACCATCATGAATACAAGTATCGGAAGTATCGAGAACTTGAATGCGAAGCCATTGCTCTGGATCACGAATATGCCGATTGCCACTGCCAGAACGCCAGCTACGAGCCAGAGGCTCTCCTTTCTCTTCATCATCTTGCCGAAAAATATAAAGTCGATAGCGAGGAATACTATGATTGCGGCCCCCATAAGCGGCTGTCCGCCCGCGAGCGTTGAGGACCTGTAAATCGCGTATACCCCTATGGATGAAATTGCGAGCGCCGCGCCGCCTGAAAGCTCAAGCGCAAACGTCTTCACGTTCTTCCTTACAAATGAAAGCTTCTCCAACCTCACTATGGCTAGCGCGCTTACTAGTGCGCCTATTCCCAGCGCCATGAGGTAGAAGCCAAGGCTGAGGTGCTGCAGCCCCGCATACCCGAATATGTTGAGGAAGGTGTAGGCGAACGTGCTTATTATCAGAAGGAGTACTATTCGCCTCAACTAATCCACTCACTCCACTATGCCTACTCCGACGAACTCCTCTCCCCTGTAGATTGCGAACCTGCCCAACTCGTTGTGCTCCGCGTATCTCTCAAGCGGGTAGTCCCTTGCCAGCTTGATCGACACCACCGCGGAGTCGTTGGTCGCTATCGTGCTTCCTCCCTTTGCCGCCTTGCCCGTGGTCGGGGAGAGCGTGCTCAGTATCCTCATGCTCTTGATCGGTATGTCATTGTTGTTGGTCCTTATGAAAAGGCCCTTCTCTCCGCCCTTCAGCCCGTTTATCACGAATATCCTCCCCTGGAACTCGCCCTTCCTGTATGGCTTGACCGAGCTGCCGTAGATGAGGCTTCCCCTCTCCGCGTTGACCTCCTTGTCAAGCACCAGGGCTATGTTCGAGTGCGCGGACGCCTTGCTCACGCTCTTTCCCTTCAGGTGCAGCTTTCTTACCGTTGCCTTCGCGCCATTGGGCTCTGCCCTTATCGCGTCGCCGACCTTTATGGTTCCGTTGTACATCACGCAGAACATCGCCTTCGACCCGTCAGTGTCCACAACGTCCTGCACCAATGCCCTCACTCCCTCGTCTCCGCTCTTCGCCGCCTTGTAGTACCTCTTGGAGAAGTCCATAAGAAGGCTGAACAGCGGAAGCCCCTTGTACCACTTCATGTTGGCGGACTTCTCGACAAGGTTCTCGTTGTTGTACGCCGAGACAGGAACGAAGAAGACCGGCTTGTCGAACTTTATCGATTTCAGGTATGCCTCCACCTCGCCCTTCGCCTTCTCAAAGGCCTTCTGGTCGTATCCAGCTATGTCCATCTTGTTTATCGCTACCGCAAGCGCCTTTATTCCGAACATCTGAGAGATGAACAGGTGCCTCCTGGTCTGGGGCTTGAACCCCTCTCCCTTCTTTATCGATACCATGAGTATCGCGAAGTCGCCGTTCGACGCCCCGCTCATCATGTTCTTTATCAGCTCCAGGTGGCCCGGCACGTCGATGAGCTCGAACATCTTGCCCTTGTAGACAAGCTCCGCCCTAGTGGTGTCTATCGTCATCTCGTTCTCCCTCTCCTCCGAGAAGCTGTCGAGTATGTACGCGGGCTCCCACCTCTTGCCCTTCACCCTGGCCTCCTTTACCCTCTCTTCAGTGGTTGAGCCTGTGGCTATCAGCAGGTTGCCGATCAGGGTGGACTTGCCGTGGTCCTTCTCCCCAAGCATCGTGACTATGTACTTGTCCATTAAATCTCCTTAATCTTGATATCAGAAATTTTGTTCAAAATAACTTTAATGCAAGCGTTTAAATTATTTTTAATGTCTTCCTCACCAAATCTAATAACGGTATAACCTTTACTTGTAAGCCCATTGTTCACGATTTGATCCCTTTTTATTACCTTAGGGAGCATATGCCAATAACTTCCATCCGCGAATATGCAGATGTTTGGTTCTATGAATATATCCGGCTGGCCCAATATGGGCTTATGTTTTTGATACTCAATACCCTTCGTAGATAATTCACGCTGAAGTAATAACTCTATCAAAGTATCTTTAGTAGGTAACACTTGGCGCAACCTTCTCTGTCTTATTTTTTCTTTCGTGCTTTCAGATAGTCTCCTACCTTTGAAAAACAAACTCGCTTTTGTCCTAATTTCTGGGTGTAATCGGATATACTCTTTTACTGCAATACTAATTTTTCTTTTGTTCTCTTCAGATAACTTTTTGTTCCTATGGGCCTTACTCAAATTCCCTTTCCAAGTTGGAGAAAAGGCGGGTCTACTTTTCCCTAGTAAAGTCAATCTCATCTTTTCTCTGGTAACTACGGATATCCCCCTCTTCTTTGAGGCAGTCGATTGCTTAATCCTGGTCTCTAGCGATACGTTATGCCCTAATTTAGCCAAACTTATTTTCCTTTTAACCCAATCTGGTCTTATCGAACCCTTTTTTGGTGGCATGTACTCACATATATCCGAGTGCCCTCAGTTTCTCCATCACATACGCTTTTTCCTTATCCTGTTGCCTACCACTTCTTTCTTCTACTTTAGTTCCCTCAAGCTCCTTTATTATCTCGTCTATGCTCTTGGCGTTGGACTTGAGCGGCACAGTGCAGTGCGTGCAGCCCAAGCTCCTGTACCTGTGGCCCTCCTTTGAGAAGTACAGCGGGTTCATCGGGACCTTCGCCTTCTTTATATAATTCCAAATATCGACTTCATTGAAATCCAGGAGAGGATGCACACGTATGTGGTCCGTCTTCTCCAGCTTCGACGTGTAATTGTTCCATATCTCGGCTGGCTGGTTCTTGTAGTCCCACTTGAACTCCTTGTTCCTCGGCGAGAATACCCTCTCCTTTGCCCTTATGCCGTGCTCGTCCCTCCTTATCGAGACTATGAGGCCGTCGAACCCGTGCTCGTCCATCACCTCCTTGAGCGCGTCAGTCTTGTTGGCTCCGCAGCAGCTGAATCCCGACAATTCCTCCCTTATCTTGCTGTGCGCCACTATCAGCTTCATGTTCCACTTCTTGGCCAGCTCGTCCCTGAACTTGTACGACTCCGGGAAGTCTATGCCGTTGTCTATGTGGATTACTGGGAACGGGACCTTGCCCAGGAATGCCTTCCTAGCCAGCGCAAGCATCGTGGTCGAGTCCTTTCCCATGCTCCACAGCGCCGCGAGGTTCTTGAACTTGGCGTTCGCTTCCCTGATTATGAATATGCTCTTCTCTTCCAGCTTGTTTATGTCTTGCCTCATCATCAAATCATCTTTCGGTTTATCTGCAGCTCCTTCAGGCAGTATGTCGCTCCCTCTATCCCGCTCTTGTCCTTCATCAGTATCGGCAGCTTGTACAGCGGCTTGGCCCTTGCGTCGTATATCACCGCGTACGCCTGCTTCAGGTTCATCTTGCTCTTGAGCCCCGACGGGTAGAATATGTAGTACATCTTCGCCTTGTCCTTCCTCATCTTCCTCTCCATCTTCGCCCAGTTCTCCTTTGTGGGGCTCTTGTTGAGCTCCTCGACGAGCGGATCCATCTTGGTCTTCTTGTCCATGGTATCACTAATTATGTATAATTACAACTGCTAATTATGTATAATTAACATATATAAAGCTTGCGCTTCAAAGTATTACCGATCAGATGAAGATGAAGAGGGCCGGAAAGGCCACACAGTTCACCAGCGTGTCCATACCCACGCAGCTGTTCAAGAAGCTGGAGAAGCAGATAGACGGCACGGGCTTCCCCTCCGTCTCTAGCCTGGTCGCCTTCGTCCTGCGTATGTTGCTTACGGAGAAGAAGACCGGAAAGGGCGAGTACGACATAGAGAGCATAAAGAAGAGGCTCAGGGAGCTCGGCTACATGTGACGAGCCTCACTTGACCGTCTTCAGGAACTCTATTACCTCCCTGCTGTGCCCTATAGCCTGCACCTTTGGGTAGATCTTCAGTATCTTGCCATCCTTTCCTATAACGTAGGTCTTCCTTATCGTGCCCCATCCGAAGACCCCCTTGTTGCCGTAAGCTTCATAATCCTTTATCGTCTTGCTCTCCGGGTCGGAAAGGAGCGTGACCTTCAGCGAGTACTTGTCATTGAAGTCGCAGTGGGACTCCTTTGTGTCGCTGCTGACTCCCAGCACCTCCGCATTGAGCTTGTGCACCTCATCCAGGTCCCTGGTGAAGTCCTTCGCCTCAATCGTGCAGCCCGGAGTGTCATCCTTCGGATAGAAATACAGCACTACGTTCTTTCCCTTGTAGTCGCCGAGCTTGCGAGTCTTCCCGTCCGAGTCGGGCAAACTGAAATCAGGTGCCTTGTTTCCCTCTGCCAGCATAATATCACGAAAGTACTTGGCAGCAAAACCTTAATACATTAGCCGCCCCTATTGGTTACACAACAGCACGGTGCACTTATGTCGCTCTCAGGTTCGCCAGTAGCCGCCATACCTACCCTCCTATGGGCAGGGTACGTTACTGCAGCCAAGAAGGCGGCCACGAGATCCAACGCTCTGGTAACCGGGACCTTTGTAGTGGGCATGGGCATCATACCGATACTCCTTTACGCGGCATTCAGCCACGTCTCACTGACAGGCTACGAGCTCCTGCTTTCCATAGGGTCGGGGCTTTTCTTCTTTGTGGGATCCATACTTTACTACAAGGCGATAGAGACCGAGCAGATAGCCAACGCCTCAGGTCCAGGCCTCATCCAGCCGCTGATGATACTGACTTTCAGCACTCTCTTCCTTCACCAGGGAATAACCATCTATCAGGGGATAGCCGGCGCCGTAATCATATTCGGTGTACTGATGCTGATAACCGTAAAAGGCGCAAAGCTCAACAGGAAGCTGCTGCCCGTTATAGTCGCCAACATACTCTGGTCGATGTACTGGATAATTGCATCGGAGGCGATAATAGACTCCGGCAACGCTCCAATGCCCCTGCTGTTCTCAAGGATAACCTCGTTCGCCGCTTTGATGATCACCTATGTCTTCTTCAAGTCCAAGTTCAGCAAGTTCGAAAGCAGGGGGCTTGGGAAGCATGCTCTGCTTCCCGCGTCCATATCGGGATTTTTTGACGGCAGCGCATCAGCGCTCTTCGGTTTCATGATACTTACTGGCCTGATAGCACAGGCAAGCATATTCTTTGTCGCTCTCCCGATAATGATAACCGTACTCGGCTACATAGTCTACAAGGAGAGACTGAACAAGGTACAGTCAATAGGCATGGCTGTGGCGATAGTAGGTGCCTTCGCGCTCGCGATTGTCTAGTTATTTAACCTGCTTGGAGATAACATAGTGATATTGATGAAGTTCAACCTGTTCGGGAAGAAGACCAAGGTCGTGGTCAACGGCATAAGCGTCAAGTGGCAGGGCTACGCGCACAAGCTTGACGGGATGCCGATAAAGGCCAGAACATTCGAGTTCACCCTCCCGTTCCAGAACAAGACGCACGAGGACATGCTCACCAAGGCTGCGGATTTCAAGGCCCAGAAAGCGATGCCCGCTGTGATAAAGGCCATCGAGGTGAGCAATCCGTTCAAGCTGGTCTCGGTCGAGCCCGCCCTTCCCGTGACCGTCCAGCCCGACCAGAAGATAACGCTCAAGATGGTGTTCGAGGCTCCCGATTACAACTACGAGGGCCCCTTGGCCATAAACCTCGCATCTGACCAGGTGGAGGCAATACACATAGAGATAACCAAGGTCATAATGCAGGCAAAGGGCAAGGACGTGGAAATAGAGACATCGTCACGTATAATGAGCATGGCGAAGGGCCAGATATTCCAGGAGAAGGTCCAGATGTTCAAGGCGCTCAGCTTCGGCGACACTGTGAGCAAGGTCGAGATAAGCGCCCCGTTCAAGATAGTGAGCACGGACCCCAAGCTACCGTTCACGCTCGACCAGACGAACAGCTACATCGCAACCCTCTTCGTCCAGGCTCCCGAAAGCAGCTACGCCGGCACCCTTGTCTTCACCTTCTCCTAAAGCGCGACTATTATCCCGCCTATTATGATGAGCGCCATGCTTATGCACCTCTGCGCCAGCAGCTTCCTGCTCACCCTCTCGTCTATTATCTTCGGGAAGAAGTAACCAACCAATGCTGCAAGTACCAGAACGAAGAGAGGTTGTGTATAAGCCAGTGAGGTTACCAGGGTGGCGTAACCTACTGATATCGCTACGACGAACAGGAACGCGGCGCTTATGCCTAGCATTTCGCCCACAACTGCCATCCCCAGCGGTCGCAGTCCCTTCTTTTTTATCACTTTCGCTATGTCGCCGATGCTCAGTGCAAGAATGGGCAGCCCGACCGCAAACATCCCGAATCTAGTCAGGGAAAATATCGTAGTAAAGCCCGCAAACCCAAGCAGGTACTTGAGCAGTATGATCTCCACGGCCTCAAAGACTGCGGCACCCAGCATCAGCCAGAATGCCATGCCGAAGCGTGCCTTTGTGACCCTGAGCTGTAGAAGCACGGCTCCTATCGTTATCAGGAATACGCCCGCGTACTTCAAGAGGCCGAATGACTCCCCAAGGAAGACGAAGGCCAGGACCAGCACGAATATGGGCTCGACTGCCCAAATCCCTACCACTGTGGAGACCTCCTCAATCTTCAAAGACTTGTAATACATTAGGAGCGTAGGTATCACGAGCGCCCCAGTGATGAATCCCAGTGCTATTTGCACGGTACTAAGGCCGCCATAGCTGGAAAAAGGGACAAGCGCGAGGCTCATGACGCCGCTTACCACTACCGTGATGGCCACTAAATTGAAGTGCTTGGCAAACTGCTTCGTCACCTGGAACCTGTCTATGATGTTGGACACGGCATAGACAACTGCCGACAGCACGGCGAGTATTACCCAGAGCATAGAATCAGGCTGTCTTCTTTATGAGCGCCAGCCCGGCAAGCATTGCCTCGAGCTGGATTCGCTCGTTCGCCCCCTCGACTATCCTGAAGTTGGTCTCGCCGAGCTCCTTTATCACGGAGAGCTTCATCCGCTCGTCGATGTTCATGTTCTGCACCTCCCTGTAGCTCTGGAGCACGATGTCCTCCGCGCTCATCCCGTGCATCAGCATAAGGTTGTCGAGCTCGTCCCTCGCCTTGTTGAAATCTCCGCTCACCGCGCACTTCAGCATTGATACTATCTCGGTCGGCCTGGCTCTTGATGCCACGTCGTAGATGCTAGGCTCGGTTATCTTCTTGCTCTGCATCGCAGCGCTCTGCAGAACGTTTGTGAGCTTCCTCAGGTCGCCCTCGCTTACGTAGATGAGGGCCTCAATCGACTTCTCGTCTATCTCGAGCCCCTCGCCCTTCTGTATCCTGGCTATGTACTCCTTCATGTCCTCCACGCTGAGGGGCTTGAAGCGGAACACCACGCACCTGCTCTGTATCGGCTCTATTATCTTGCTCGCGTAGTTGGCGCTGAGTATGAAGCGCGTCTCTCTTGAGAAGTTCTCCATTGTCCTCCTGAGCGCGTGCTGCGCGTCGGAAGTGAGCGAGTCTGCCTCGTCCAAAAATATTATCTTGATCGGAACCTTCGCCACCGAGATGGTCTTTGCGAACTCCTTCACAGCCCCCCTGATTACGTCTATCCCTCTCTCATCCGAAGCGTTGAGTTCCTTGAATGCACTCCCTATGTTGTCCTTGTAAAGGTCCATGGCCATGGCGACAGCGCAGGTCGTCTTTCCAATCCCTGGGCTGCCGGCGAATATCATGTTAGGGAAGTTCCCCCTCTCGACAAAAGACCTGAGCCTCTCCACGATGAGCTTCTGGCCTATGGTGTCCGATAGCGACTTTGGCCTATACTTTTCCGTCCACGGTAAATCAACGGCCATGAGCACCACAAAAGCAGCAATACTATTTTGTGTAAAGCATTTATTAACCTTGTCTCCGAATATTATCCATAGCTTTTTCTCTATGGGGAGTTACGCTAACCTGGCAGACTATCAGCCTTGGGCGCTGATGATCCGAGTTCAAATCTCGGACTCCCCACTTTTGCTTTTCGGCCTGCGCGGCATCTCCGCTTCGACGTACTTCAGCGTTGTGGCTCCAGGCCTGTTCGGCGATCCTGAAACTACAAGGTAATTCCTTATCGCCTCTTTCTTGGCGATCACATGCACGCTGGCAAGCATCTTGTCCATGCTTTGCTGGTACCTTATTGCGCGGGTCCTTATCCCGTAGTATAAGCTGAGCGATCGTCCGACCCTCTCCTCCGAGGCAAGCGCGATTATCTGGGTGTGCGGCCTCAAAGCCGATATCGACTTTGCGGTTGTGCCGGTGCGCGTTGGCACGAATATGCAATCTGTCTTGTACTGATCGGCAAGGTCTGCCGCGGCAAAGGCTATCGCCATGCTGACCGAGCTTATCTTCGGGTGGATGTGGTTGTCGTGCACCGTGAACCGCTCCGCCACCGCCGCTGATTTCACAAGGAATCTCACCGCCGCTACGGGATACTTGCCTATTATGGTCTCGTCACTGAGCATCAGGCAGTCTGCCCCCTGCATCACCGCGTTTGCTATGTCGTTCGCCTCCGCCCTCGTGGGTGTGGGGTTCTGTAGCATGCTGGTCAGGAGCTGAGTCGCTACTATCACCGGCTTGCCCTGCAGCCTGGTCGTGGATATTATCCTCCGCTGTGCCTCGGGTAGGTGCTCGAGCTTAACCTGCATCGACAGGTCGCCCCTTGCCACCATTATCCCGTCCGCGTACTTGACTATCCCGCTGAGGTTGCGGATGGCGTCAGTGGTCTCTATCTTCGCTATGACGCCGAGACTGCCGGCAACCTCCCTAACCTTCACTATCTCCTCAGCCGACCTGACATATGACACGGCCACGAAGTCGAAGCCATGTGAGCTGGCGAACCTGGCCAGCTCAAGATCCCTCTTGGTCGGAACCTCGAGATTCAGTGTCGCGCCCGTTATGCTGACTCCCTTCCTGCTCGATATCACGCCGTTCTCCAGTGCGCGGCAGATGACCTCCTTGCCGTTGACCTCGGTCACCTTGAACCTGGCGTTCCCGTCGCCTATGTCTATTATCATGCCATTCCGTGACTCCCTTGCCAACGGCTTGTACATAACCTCTATGCATCCCTTCCTCGGCTCAGGGGAGAACCTCACCGTCTGGCCCTTCCTCACCTCTATTGGCGCATCGAGCTTCGCTATTCTTATCTTCGGGCCAGGGAGGTCTGCAAGCAGTGCAACCTCCTTTCCCAGCGATGCAGCGCAGCTCTGCACGGCTTTCATAGCGCCGAGCCAGTACTCCTCGTTCATGTGGGAGAAGTTTATCCTGACTATGTCGGCGTGCCTGAGCACCTCCCTCAGCGCGCCCTTCCCGCTTATCGCGGGACCGTAAGTCACAAGTACCTTCGTCTTCAGCAAAAGCTCAATCCTCATTGCGGCAGGAAATTGCCAAAACTAATGTTGTAATCTACAAAGCCGCAGAATCTATACCGACAAACTGATTTAAAGCACTTCCGCTTCAGTAAGCGGACGCTCAGCTAGGGGCGGTTGGGGAGCCGCGAACGATGTCGAGTCTCGGACTTACAGTCTGTATTTATATACTCTTTCAGCTATTCGATAACCATGAAAACTGGGGTTTTTTCATATGCCCATATAGTAGCATTAATCCTGTTTATGCTGCTGCTTTCAAACTCGCGCGCATATGCCATTACGGTACCCTCAAACGTAATCGGCTACGTTCCGGTCACGTTCACCAATTCACAATCCTCCGGGATAGCCGACCCATTCCAAGTGCAAGTGGCTGTTAACAGCCTTAGCTACCAGCCGAGGGAGGCAAACACACTTCAGAATGTAGCTTTCTTCTATGCGAACGGGACCGTTGTACCCAGCTGGATAGAAAGCAATGTTATGAATTCTACCGTCAACACCATATATTGGTTGAGGATTGTGGGCAACTTCCTGCCCTCTTCCGCCTCCAATACCCTTTACATGGGGTTCGGGCTGAACGCCAACAGCCTATTCACCTCGAACACCGGCGTGGCTCCAAACGCGACCTCGACATATGGCCAGTACGATTCTGGCTTCAAGGTGTTCAACTTCTACGATAACTTTAACGGGGTCACTCTGGGCGGAGAATGGACGCGCACAGGTGCCGCAACGAACGTGATAAGCAACGGGCTTACGATTAACGGCATCGGCGGCGCAGCCATAACGTTGAAAGCCACTACACAGTCAACGAATCCAGCAAATACTGTTACCGAATGGCACGGCCATATGCAGGGGATAGGGCTGAGCGGCAAGAACAACGCCGCCCTGCGCAATACCGGGGCCAGCAACTACCAATACATATGGACCACACAAACGGGGAGCTATGCACTCGCCAACTTTAACTCCCTGTCTACCCGATACTCCAACATAGCCGGAGGGTCTATCACCACTAATGATACCTGGGGCGTATGGGCCAACACCATAAACTCCTTCATCTCCTTGGATTACGGTACGCCCATCAGCAATAACGCGGCATTTGTAAGCTTCGGCACGGCGCAGGATAACATATACGCCCAGGGGAGCGATGCCAACTCCCTGATAGTCCAATGGACTAGGACAAGGGCGCTTCCGCCAGGTGTCAACGCGATAAATGTAGGCGGAGTGATGCCCACCGCCACTTTCGCCACGGGCAACCTGGCGACAGCCAGCGTATCCGCATCCAATTCGATAATAGATCAGGGGCAGAAAGAGGTACTGACCATCTCGGTTCCCCAGGCAATAGCCCCTATAACCTACAACTTCTTGGTGACCAATACAGTGGCTTCTCCCGCAAACATAATCGCGACTGCTGTATATTCAAATTCGCTGAGCTCAAACACCTTCGGATTTGCGGTGCCGATAAACAACAATGCGCTCGGCATCGATATCGTCACGGCAAACGTCCTGGATTCATCCGGTTTTGAGGCGAATGTAACCGGCACAATAACCATCAACCCCCAACTGGGCTCCGTCTCGCTCATATCCTCCAACTCCGTGCCTGTCCAAGGCCAGAAGATAACGATGACGTATACAGTATCCGGTGGGTCTTCGCCCTACACCTATAACTTCATAGCCACAAACGCGGTTGCGGGAAACGTCATAGCGAGCCAGATAAATACTGGTGTCAGCTCCACCTCCAACAGCTTTACATTCATTCTGCCAGTGACCGCCAATGACCTAGGGACAATAACCATAAGCGCAAACGTTTTGGACGGCGCAACGACGAACACGATAGTCATTCTCACAAACACGATAACTGTTGGCAAGCTGCAGGCTACCTTACCAATCAACATAGTCGGCTACGTCCCCATAACGCTTAACAACTCCCAGTCCACCGGCATAGCCAGCAAATTCCCCCTCCAGATCAATGTGAACAGCCTGAACTATCAGCCGTATGAGACTAACAGCTTCGGCCTTCCTCACGGTGCCGCAAGGATACGGCAAGTATGTGTTCAAGTTCGATGGCATCTCCAACTCCAGACTGATAGGGGGCACTTTCATGGAGGCAGGGACGCCCCAAGACCTTTGGGATGCGGTAATAATGCAGGCCAACTCCCTCGGTACGCATAACAACCAGGTAATCGCGCCCACGGTGTTCCACGCAAATTCCATCATACTGTTCAACGGCACCCACGGGCAATCCGCCAACTATAACCTCATTGACAACCCGATTGGGTACTATTACACAAGCGCGGTAGCTTTCACTTACAACGGGTATGTCGCTGGAGGGGGCGATGGGTTCAACCACAACGTATTCCGTGATTTCGGGCTACAATCCGAACCCGGTTCGGCATACGGATTCAAGAACATACAGAACGTAGGCAACATCTTCCTTGACGATATGGTGTGGGACGCCAAAAGCACCGGCAATGTGACTGCAACAGTCAATTCTACCGCCACCAATACGCTCATAGTGGGCTATGGGCTGACCTCCCACGGCTTCGTAGACAATGGCATCAATACCACTGTGCCAAGCCTAGCCGGAAACCAGTCGCAGACGCTTACCGCAACCCTCTCAGCATCTCTCCCGCCCTACACCTACAACTATACTGTATACAAGCCTAATGGATTGCTTGTGGCAAATGCGCTCTATAGTGGCGTGGCATCCACATCCAACACATTCACATACCACCACTTGATATCTTGGGGCGGCGGCAACTTTACCGCGAACCTGACCGTAACCGATAGCGCTGCAACACCGACTCCCTCCACCAAGTCCATAAGCTACTCCGCCAATTCTTACTATATCTCATTCAGTCCGCCCGTAATACCCTCGCCGCCTCCGGGCCCTTCCCCTCCACCAGCGCCCAATACTGGCGGCGTCATTCTGCCATACGACACAACCACTTCAGTGACATCGACGGTAGGCAGCACTATCCCAACAACAATACCGATTTCCGACCAGACCTCCGAATTCGCTCTTAATCTCTCGACCTCGCCTTTAGTCGTAGCCATACCAAGGACCCCAATGCGTATCATCATAAGGTCCAACACCACTGCCCCCGCACGTCTCAATACCGTGAACCTCACATCTTCGGCTCTGGGACTGACTGGGTACACCCTCATCACCGCAATGAACATAAGCCTGATAACCAGCGCAAACGTTTCCATTGTTGCTAATGTTACCTATCCATGCTCCATAAACGCGCAGAGCTTAGCTGCATTCATACTCAAGGGCGGCGTATGGAAGGAAATAGGATCCAACTACTCGTTTACTACAGCAAAATCGTGCACCCTTTCATTCGCAGTCCCTAAGGACCCCATAATTGCGCTGTTTGCGAAGGCCACAAGCACAAATACGTCCTCATCAACCGTACCCTCCACTAGCATAATGCCTACTACATCAAATCCCCAAATCCGCGGTTACATTGCGCCTGCTACCGTTTCCGCAGCCATAGCGGCAGTGATTATGTACCTGCTGGCCAAGCGGTATTTGCGTACTAAGAAGGGGCCGAATAGGGTGTGAGTGGCTGGTCGGGCATATTCAGCTAATGCGAGGATGGAAGTAAAATTAAAATGATTTCCATCAGCGTCCTCCCTTCCGCTATTGCCGATATTTAAATAATCCAACTTCGGAGTGTGAACGTGATTGAATGGCAACATACCTGTTACTGATGTACAACAAGGAAATGAAGATGCCGAAGAACCCGACCAAGGCTCAGATGGAGGCCGGAATCAAGCCGTGGAGGGACTACCTGGGCCCGTTGGCGAAGCGGGGCGTTCTCGCTTCATCCGCACCTACGCACAGGGAGGGAAAGGCAATCATGTCAACCGGAGTCAAGGCATACAAGCCCGACAAGATTGACATCGCCGGATACATGTTGATAAAGGCGAAGAGCATGGCCGATGCGCTGAAGATAGCCAAGGCATCGCCTCATGCAAAGTCGAAGATGGGATCCACAGTGATAAGGGAATGCGTGGAAATGGAGATGTAATCATCTCCCTTCCTCTTTTTTACGGAAGAATCGTCTTGAGCATGACAGCGTTCGCCATGTTCGAGTCCATCAGCTTGGCATGCGAGAGATTTGCATAGGAGAAGTCCGCGTATGACAGGTTGGCGTTGGACATATCCGCATGCGAAAGGTTAGCATTGAACAGCGAGGCGTATGAGAGGTTTGCCCCTGACAGGTCCGCGTTGGAGATATTCGCCCTTCCGAGCGCCAGCCTGCTGAGGTCCAGGCCCCTCAGGTCCCTCCCGCTGAGGTCTACTATCCTGTTCCTGCCCTTTGCCTCCTTGACCAGCATTGAGATATCAGTCTTAGTAAGCTTCTTGTCAGTTAATGCGGTAATGTACTTGCCGTCATCCTTGAATCTCAGCTGGGCCGGGCTTATTATCTTGGACACATTTCCACCACTATATATCTGTTTATTCAAATATATATGACTTTACCTTGCGTCAAGAATCCCGATTATGAGGACATACGGCTATCCCGGCTGCCTTTCGAGGTGTTTCCTATACTCCCTGGCTATATGTACCGCCTCGCCGGCCATAAGTCCGGTGGTGAGCGAGAGGGTGAGATCCACTACGAGGTTCGGCAGGAAGGCAGACTGTCCCAGCAGGGTTAGGCTCACCCTTACCAGTATCGCTATCAGCCACACAACCACAACCGCCGCGGATCTTTGGTAGTGGGTCTGCCCCTTCTTGTGGTAGAACCTGACCCTTCCGAACCTTACACCCGCAAGAGCACCCACCACTGCGGCCAATGCTATCCCGCCTATGATGTAGTAAGGGTAGCCAGCATTGGCTACTGAGTATGCCAAAATCAGGAAGTACACCACTATCCTTATGGAGGTGGATCCTCTCCTGAACTTTGTGCCCTTTATCGAGCGATAGGAGACGAACGTGAGCGCGATGGAGACGACCACTATCAGGATATAATCGTAGTTGAACATTCCATCCCCTGTTGCATAACCGATTAAAACTCTTTTTGGCTGGATATATATAACTTTTCCAAAAATCGGGGAATGCTGGTGGCGCGATACGAATTTAATACGTATCTGCCAAAATCCATAATGGCATCCGCCTACGCATTGCTTGCCGGCACAATCCTGTTCATAGCGCTGATAGTGGTGCTCGCGATATTTGTCCTGCCCGCAAGCCTCAAGCTGCCCTCGGGCGGGTTCAACCTGACCACTACCGCGGCTTACAACTCCACCACTGCGTATACTACCACCGTGAACCAGAGCTATTCGACAAGCACGGTGCAGGCTGCCAACCTTACCCAGCTTGATTACTACATGCTCTCGTTGATAAACAAGGACAGGAGCCAGTATGGGCTGTCCAACGTGACGCTCTCAACCGAGTCCTCCGCACAGCAGCACTCACAGAGCATGTATGACAACCAGTACTTCAGCCACTGGGACATCTACGGTATGAAGCCCTACATGAGGTACACCGCTCTGGGCGGCACCGGTGCGGTTGCGGAGAACATAGCCACCAACTACAGCACTGTCTGCCTCGGCCCGATCTGCCACGGGAACATAAACGTCACCTCCTCGCTCGCTGGAATGGAGTACGACATGATGTACAACGACCAGGCGTGCTGCAACAACGGCCACAGGGAGAACATCCTCGACCCCAACCACAACCAGGTGAGCATCGGCGTAAGCTATGACGCGGGCAGGGTCTACCTGACCCAGGACTTCATAGACAACTACATAAGCTGGTCCAACGGACCTGCATACTCGGGCGGCGAGGTAACTCTGCCAGGCCAGATCCAGAACGGATACTCATTGCAATCGGTCGAGGTGGTCTACGACCCGCCAATCGCCAACATGACTGTTGCACAACTCAACGCGACATCGGAGTACGGCTACGGCAACACCGTCGCGGGCGTGGTGAGCGACTCAAGCTACTACTACGACAACATAACCACCATAGTCGCCGACACTTACCAGACCAATGGCAACGAGTTCGACATACGGTTCAACATGCAGAACCTGACCAGCCAGTACGGCCCCGGCGAGTACACCATCCTCATGTGGCTCAACCAGACCGGTGGCAACAGCTTCCTGGGCTCCACGTACACCTTCTTCATAGGGAGCAACGGCCAGGCATACGCGCAGACTTATGTCTGATCCTCAAGTGCAGCGAAAAGAAAAAAAGAAGGAAAAGAAAGTGGGGGGCTCTTTAGCCCATCGCCACAAGTATTGCGCTCATGACCAGCACTACGATTATATCGTGTGCCGCCATCACAAAGAACATCCTCCTGGAGCCTCCGAAGCTTACCCTCACCAGCTGCGTGCTGAAGAAGAACCCCAGCCAGACGGCGATGCCGAGCTCGAGAGCGCCTCTCATTCCGGTTATCCCTAGCGAGCCAATCAGCACCTCAAGAACGAAAGCGGTTATCAGCACCGAGACTATGGCGCCAACTATGCCCTTGACCATTCCACCGCCCTTGCGAGGTTTGGGCGACACTCCCATCTCCTTGGCCCAGTCTTTCCCGAAGAACTTCGGGGAGAAAAGCACCATCCCTATTATGAAGGCAACTACCGCTGCCACAACTACTGCAAGATAGTTGATTCCCTGTATTGTCAACATGGTAAATACTGCTCGGGCAAGGTATTTAAGGCGTGGCACAGCACTATAATTTGCTGGTCGCATGGAGCCCAAATACCGCACCCTAAGCACCGATATACTGGTAATAGGATCGGGCGCATCGGGATTGAGGGTCGCCATAGCGGCGCACGACAGCGGCGCAAGGGAGATACTGGTCCTCGGAAAGTGCAAGAAGGGCGACGCGCATACCGTCCTCGCAACGGGGGGCATCAACGCGGCGCTGGGCACTATGGACCCGAAGGACAACTGGAAGATTCACGCTGCAGACACACTGATGGAGGGCTGGCAGCTCGCTGACTACAAGGCTGTCGAGCTGCTCTGCAGGAGCGCGCCCGATGCTGTGCGAGAGCTGGTTGGCTGGGGCGCGAGGTTCCATAGGGAGAAGAACGGCAAGCTCACGCAAAGATTTTTCGGAGCTCACACTTACAGGCGGACATGCTTCTACGGCGACCAGACCGGCAAGGAGATGATGCGCGTTCTCATAACCCAGGTCTCGAAGCGCGGGATAAAGCTGATGGGCGACATGTTTGTTGTGACCCTGCTCAAGTCTGATAAGGGGATAAGGGGCGCATTGTGCATCGACTTCGCAAATGGAAAGCTCATAGTAATCAGCGCACGCGCGGTCATCATCGCGGCTGGCGGTTACACTAAACTATACTCGAGGAGCTCGTCAAGGAGCTACGAGAACCACGGTGACGGCGCTGCGCTGGCACTGGAGGCAGGCGTGGGCCTTGTGGACATGGAGATGGTGCAGTTCCACCCTACCGGTATGGTGTTCCCCAAGAAGGCGGTGGGCACGCTTGTCACCGAGGCGGTGAGGGGCGAGGGTGGCATACTGCTCAACAGCAAAGGCGAGCGTTTCATGAAGCGCTACGACCCAGCAAGGATGGAGCTCGGCCCGAGGGACGAGGTGGCGCGGGCAATATTCAGCGAGATAAAGGCTGGCAACGGAACTGCGCACGGCGGCGTCTACCTTGACATAACGCAGATGCCGATATCGAAGATAATGGACAGGCTGCCCAAGATGTACCACCAGTTCAAGGAGCTCGTGGGCATAGACATCTCCAAGCAGAAAATGGAGGTAGCGCCGACAGCTCACTACACGATGGGCGGCGTGGATGTAACGCTGAACGGGGAGACAAGGATAAAGGGCCTCTTCGCTGTGGGAGAGTCGGTGGGCCAGATCCACGGAGCCAACAGATTGGGCGGCAACAGCCTGCTCGAGACCATCGTCTACGGCAAAATAGTGGGTATAAGGGCGGCAGAGCGGGTAACAGCAGGCGCGGAGAGGAACAAGCTCAGCGCCATCGAGATAGAAGAGGCGATCTCCCACCTGGACGGATTCATGGGCAAGACTTCCGCGTCTGCGGAAGCGATAAGGGCAAAGATGCAGGAGACCATGTGGGCCGACGTTGGTATAGTGAGGAACTCGGCACAGATGACGCACGCGCTAAAAAAGATCCGGGAGCTGAAGAAGGGGTTCTCCAAGGTCAGGGTAAGCGGCGGGCTCAAGGGCAACACAGACCTCAAGATTGCTCTGGAGACCGAGAAGATGTTCGGGCTGTGCGAGGCCGTGATACAGGGTGCGCTAATGCGCAGGGAGAGCAGGGGTGCGCACTACAGGAGCGACTATCCCAAGCCGAGCGGGTTGTGGAGAGTGAACATAATAGCGAAGAGCGAGCACGGGAAGGTCGAGCTCTCAACGAGGCAGATACCAAAGGTCAGCCCCGAGCTGGAGAGGGTCATAAAGAGCCTCAAGACCAAGGCACCGCACAAGCTTTTAGAATGAACTGCCAAACAATAGTTGAGTGACATGGCTGGAAAAGATGCGGAAGACAAAAGATACAGAAAGGAGCAGTTTTGGGAGCTGATACTGAGGACTGTAATCGTCATATCCGCGATGAACACGGTTGTGTTCTATACGTTGTCTAATAAGCCCGGACTGCTGACTTTGCAGTTTTCCGTTGCGATAACCGCCCTGACCATACTTGTAATGTGCATCAGCGTCTGGTTCGTGCTGAAGAGCTCCGTTCACGAAAGGATGCATAAGTACCTCTTCTGGGGAAAAAGATACCGATAGCCGCAAGCAAAAATAAAAACTCAATACAGTTTCTCCGCAGTTATCTCCTTTATCCTTTCGAAGTCCCTTAAGTTCTGAGTTATTACCTTGCATCTGGTCATGAATGACGTGGCCGCTATAACCGCATCCACAAGCGGCGATCCGTACTTTCTTCTAAAGTCACCTGCCACTCTAGCTATGCCCTCAGTCACGTCCATTTTATGGAATAACGAAAGCAATTCAAGCAGTTGGGCCCTCTCATCACCGTCCTCCGAATCCTTTCCAGCAAACAATTCCGCCTCAGTGAGTACCGATATGTACCCCACCATCGCGCCTTCCCTGATTCTTTCAATGAGGGCAGTAGCCTGTGGTACATTTCTAAGGTGGTCTACTATTATGCTTGTATCGATCACTGCTTCACTCATGCAACACCCTCTTTGTGCTTTTTTCTGATTCAAGGCGCACGCGCCTTACGTATTCAGACCCGCTTTCCTTTATTTTCCACATTCCTGCTGTCCTTTTCACTATATCCGTGTCGCGCTTCGCCCTCATGCTCTTCAACTTTTCATTTATCAACTTTGATAACGTCTTTGTTGTTCCGTACTTCTCTAAAGCTTCCTTCACCAAATCCCTATATACTTCAGTATCAAGATTAATAGTTGTTTTCACCATACCATCTCACCGTATATACGTTTATATGGTAAAATATAAGAAGCTTGCCCCCCCATCCGTCGCTGGACGTCTATACCTTATTTTCCATTGGTGCAAAATTGGGTGCGATAAGCACGAATAAAAATGCTTGTTTCTATTCTATACCATGGCTAGCAGGACCGAGCACGACGTGCTTGGCGACGTCAAGGTTGACTCCGGCGCCTACTACGGCTCAGAGACGCAGAGGTCAATCAACAACTTCCAGATCTCAGGCACGAGGATGCCTAACGAGCTGATTTACGCACTTGCCAAAGTGAAGATCGCTGCCGCGATAACTAACGTGAGGCTCGGCAAGCTGGACAAGAAGAGGGGCGACGCCATTGTCCGTGCAGCCAATGAGGTCATTTCGGGAAAGCTTGACGACCAGTTCGTGGTCGGGGTGTTCCAGGCCGGTGCTGGCACTAGCACAAACATGAACGTTAACGAGGTCATAGCCAACAGGGCGATAGAGCTCCTTCACGGGAAGAAGGGCGATTACAAGATCGTGCACCCGAACGACCACGTCAACATGTCGCAGTCAACCAACGACGCATTCCACAGCGCGATTCGCATCGCAACCTACATTTCAATCAATGATAAGCTAATCCCCTCAATAAAGGGACTTAACCAGGCGCTCTCGAGGAAGTCATCCGAGTTCGCAAAGGTGCTCAAGGTGGGGAGGACCCACCTTCAGGACGCGGTTCCGATGAGCCTGGGCCAGGAGTTCTCAGCCTTCGCCACCGCGATGTTCGTTGAGATGGAGCGAATGGAGCTCGCAAACAAAGAACTGAAGTATCTCCCACTCGGCGGAACGGCCATCGGAACAGGGATAAACGCGCCCAAGGGATACAGGCAGATGTGCATAAAGGAGATAAACCGGCTGACCGGCTGCAAGTTCGACAACGCGAAGAACTTCTTCTACGAGATACCAGACCAGACGACCGAGGCATTCGTGAGCGGCGCAATCAGAAACGTCGCGGTCGCGCTGAACAAGATAGCCAACGACCTCCGCCTTCTCACGTCCGGCCCCTCTACCGGTTTCAGCGACATAATACTTCCTGAGATACAGCCTGGCTCATCAATCATGCCCGGAAAGATAAATCCTAGCATACCTGAGATGGTCAACATGGTATGCTTTGAGGTGATGGGCAACGACGCCGCGGTGTCGAACTCTGCTCAGAACGGCCAGCTCCAGCTCAATGTTTTCACCCCGCTCATAGTATACAAGCTGCTTTACTCGATAGAGATACTCTCCAACGCAATCGACACGCTCTCGACCCGCTGCATAAAGGGAACAAGGGCTAACGAGAAGGTGCTGAAGGGCAGGATAGAGCACGACATGTCAATCGCCACCGCGCTCTCGCCCTACATCGGATACGCAAAGGCCGCGGAGATAGCCAGGAAGTCCTACCTCACGGGCAAGACCGTAAGGCAGATATGCCTTGAAGAGAGAGTAATGGACAGGGAGAAGCTGGACAGGCTGCTCGACCCGAAGAACCTTATCTGAGACGATTGAATGAACATACTACTGGGAATACCATTGGATACACAGCTTGCGGAGTACATAGCGAAGAAGAACTCTGAGAACGGTATGGTTATGTACGAGAGGAAGGTGGGCGACAAGCTCATCATAGGCATGGCTCCAACATCCATAGAAGAGAAGTTCTACGCACTGCCCGAGCTCCTTCTGCTTGCGGACCAGATAGTGCTGAGCACTAGGAACATCGACAAGCTGTTCGGCGAGGTGCTCATCGCCTGCACGCTACTCGACAAGCGCATCATACTCACAAAGGACAGCGACGTCAGCCAGATGATGAAGGGCATCGCGCTGCCAAACTCGGTCATGGCTGAGAAGGAGGAGCTCATCGAGTTGATAACCTCACACATGCCGCAGGTCGACCTGGCCGCTCCGGTCAAGGTCGCAATCGACAGGTGCTTCAACGTTAAGGGGATTGGCACTGTCGCTCTGGGCATAGTCACTAAGGGCACGCTCAAGACGCACGACACATTGCTCAACGACACAGGGAAGAAGATAACGGTCAGGTCGATACAGAGCCAGGACGTCGACGTGCACGAGGCGCACCCGGGAACAAGGGTCGGCCTTGCGCTGAAGGGCATAGAATCCGACGAGGCTGACAAGGGCGACATATTCTCGATAACACAGATAAAGAGGGCAAAGAAGGTCACTCTGGATTTCAAGGCGAGCGCGTTCGCGGGTGAGAAGATGGAGAAGGGCAAGCAGTACTGGCTCACATCCGGGTTCTCCTACGTGCGAGTGACGGTTGAGTCGATAGAGGGCAGCGTGCTAAAGGTAGACCTTGAGAAGCCAATCCAGTTGGAGAAGGGCGACAGGGTCCTCATAGCAAGGCAGAACGCCCCGAGGATATTCGCGGCCGGCACCGTGAGCGGAACCGAGTAGGTAATAGCATGAAGCCGAACGTCGTTATAATCGTCCTTGACACGATGAGGGCGGACACGTTCAAGAAGCTGGGCCAAAAGGGCGAGAGGCAGTTCAAGGAGATGGGATTCGTCCCGCTCGACACCTGCATATCCTCATCATCGTGGACTCTTCCATCGCACGCCTCGCTGTTCACCGGAATGTATCCCAAGGAGCACGGCGCGCACGAGACGAAGAAGGTCAAGTCGCTGGACATCGGAAGGATAAAGCTGATGCGCCCCACCCTAATAACCGACCTGAACGAGATGGGCTACAAGAGCTACGGCATCTCGGCCAACCCTTACATCCACCCAATCTACGGATTCAACGAGTTCTCATGGTTTAAGGAAGAATCATACTTCACCGACGTCTTCGGCAGCGTGTTCGAGATAGGCAAGGAGCTCAAGCCCTTGGTGGCCAAGTACAGGAACAGGCTTACTGAGAACACTTCCTCATCGACTGACACCATGATACAGCTCATGACAATGGTCGGCAAGGAGGATCCCGCCCTTCTGCTCAACATGATGGCGAGCGGCGCTCTGCTCACACCCATCGCGGCTATGAAGAAGCTCAAGGCCAAGTTCATAGACGGCTGGCCGATAGAGAAGGGGGGGAAGAACATAGTGAGGGAGCTGGAGGTCATGAACCTCAAAAGGCCGTTCGCGCTGTTTGTCAACCTTATGGAAGCTCACGACCCATACGTGGGGAAGAAGGAGCAGGACTTCAACTGGGCCACCCCGTTCCTCAAGCACAAGGTGAGCGACCAGCTGCTTGAGCGGTGGAAGTCGTTATACAATGTGGGCGCAGCGAAGGCGAGCGGCTACGCGCACAGCATAGTACGGGACATATTGGAAACCTACGGGGACAACACGCTCATAATCATAACATCAGATCACGGTCAAGGGTTGGGAGAGCACGGATTCGTGGGGCACGGGACATTCCTTTACGACGAGCTCGTCACTGTTCCGTTCCTGGTCAGGCTGCCGAAGGGGCAGGCCAAGCAGGGCAAGGGCTACATATCGCTCACGGCGGTGAGGGGGTTCATACTCGAGGGAATCAGGTCGGGTGAGTTCGACACCTCCCTGTTGTACTCAAAGGAGGTGTACGCTGAGAGCTACGGCGTGCCGTCCAACCTCACCGTCTCATCAAGCATAGACAAGGCCAAGCTAAGCAGGGCCGAGAGATACACAAAGAGGGCCTTCAGGTCAAGGTGAGTCAATGAAGAGAGTGCTCATACTCGATACACCATCAAGGTTCACGAGATTCGGCGGAGAGCAGAGGATAGCCGCGCTTCTCTACAAGGGGCTGGCTAAGAGGTTCAAGACATACTACCTCGGCTCCGAGACCGGCTTCCTCAGGGCTGACGCAAACACGTTCATAATTCCGCATGTGGAGGGAGGGAAGAAGTCAAGGGTCTACGACAACTTCCTGGTCAGGATGGCTTACTACACGATAATGATAAAGCGGCTGGGCCACCTGAAGGAGCACATGCCGCGTATCATAACGTGGCTGGAGAGCATAAAGCCGGACGTCATCATAGATAACTCCGTTCAGGACTACCGCCTCTCACTTCTGGTAAGGGAGACCGCGCCCAGGGCGAAGAGGATATACATAGACCACGGCAGCATCTCAACACTTAAGGAAGGATCAGTGCTGCACAGCCAGAACATACCGCTCAGCCTGGGGACCGGGATAAACGGCGTTACCCTCGAGTCGCTGAAGAGACAGTTCTTCTCATCGTACGACCTCTGTGTCGCGCTCAATATGGAGCAGCTTGAGCAGATGAGGCGCTACACGAGCAAGGTCGCCTACATACCCAACGGAATAGAGCTGCCCGCAAAGGTGGACAAGACCCTTATGGGCAGGGTAAGGGAGAGGTACGGAGTCGCCGAGAAGGACTTCGTTGTCATGAACATAGGAAGGATGTTCGATAGGCAGAAGAACATAAGCACGCTCATAAAGGCGTTCAGGACTGTTAAGGAGGGCGGAATAAAGCTGGTGCTCGTGGGCACCGGGCCCGACCTGCACAGCTTCATGGAGCTTGCGAAGGGCGATGACAGGATTATCTTCGTCGGCTCGCTGAGCGAGATGGAGATAAACGCAATGTACGAGATAGCTGACCTGTTCGTCCTGCCATCAATCTGGGAAGGATTGCCACTGACGCTGCTGGAGGCCGCCAACCACAAGCTACCGATCGCGATATCGAGGAACATCTACTTTGATGACTTCAAGAGGAAGCGGATAAGGCTGCACACGTTCGACCCTTACAGCACAGAGGAGATAAGGGACACAATCCTGGCGTACCTCAAGAGCGCGGCAAAGAGGAAGGCCGCACAAAGGGAGTCCGCAAGGATAAGCAAGGAGTTCAGCCTTGCGGCAATGCTTAAGATTTACATCGAAAAGATAGGAAAGCTGTAATCAGTCCAGCTTGCTAACGTACTTCTCTATCTTGTTGTACCTCTTGACCATAGCCAAGAAGTTGGCCTTCACATCTGCGGGGTCTACCTGAAGCCTTGCCACTCCTGTCTTGACCGCCGCCTCTGCAACCGCCTCCGCCACGTTCGCTGTCGCCTTTATCGCCATCTTCTTATCGTTAAAGTCCGGAACTATGTAGTCCCTCGAAAGCTGTGACTTCTTCACGGTCTTGGCTATAGCGTCTCCCGCAACCACCATCATCTCCATGCTCATCCTGCTTGACCTTGTGTCCAGCAGCCCCCTGAAGACTCCAGGGAAGGCGACCATGTTGTTCACCTGGTTTGGCACCCCGCTTACTCCCGTAGCCACTATCTCCACTCCCGCCGCTCTTGCGTCATCGTAAGTTATCTCTGGATCAGGATTGGCGAGGGCAAAGACTATCGGCTTCTCCGCCATCGACCTGATAATCTCGGTGGTGAACTCGCCCTTGCTTGATACGCCTATGAGCACATCCGCGCCCCTGGCAAGCTCCGCAAGGCTGCCCTTCACCATTCCTTTGTTAGTGTAATCGGCTATCTCCTCCTTCACAGTGTTCATGTGGCTGCCCCTGCCCTTGTATATGGCGCCCTCCCTGTCACAGGTTATTATGTTCCTCGCGCCAGCAAAGTAAAGCAGCTTCGATATCCCGTAGCCTGCCGAGCCGGCGCCGTTGATTACTATCTTTACCTGCCCCAGCCTCTTCCCCACCAGCTTCAGGGCGTTCTTCAGCCCCGCATACGCGACTATCCCCGTGCCGTAGCTGTCATCGTGAAAGATGGGTATCGGCAGATCCGCCTCAAGGGCCTTCAGCACGTTTATCGCCTTCGGCGTCTCAAGGTCCTCAAGGTTTATCGCCCCGTAAGTGGGCGCTATCATCCTTATGAACTTTATTATCTCCTGCTCGTCAGTTGAGGCGACCGCAATGGGCGTGGCATCAACGCCGCCGAACTTCTTCAGAAGCAGCGCCTTGCCCTCCATGACCGGCATCCCCGCCTCGGGGCCTATGTTGCCCAGCCCGAGTATGCGCGTGCCGTCAGTGACTATCGCTATCGAGTTGGCTCGGTTAGTGTACTCGTAAGAGAGCTCCTTGTCCTTGTTTATCTCCAAGCAGACGTAAGCAACGCCCGGAGTGTAGTACATCGATAGGTCCTTCGCTCCCTCTACGGCTACCTTGCCTATCGTCTCTATCTTGCCCTTCCTCCTCCTGTGGGCGCTTATAGAATCGTTCTTCAGAGCATTGTCAACGCTAGATGAATTTGAATCCATGTCCTCACATTCCGAATAAGATCAGCTAGAGCCTGCTTATGGTGCTGAGCACCGCATCCCTAGAGCTCCTGCATTTGAATGAGTATCCAGTCTTTTTAAGCTTATCTACGCTCAGCAAAAAGACCGGTATGTCGCCTGGCCAGCCCACCTGGCCGCCCGTGTATACTATCTCCGCGTGGGGCGCAAACCTGTCCCTTACTGCCTGGGCTATCTCACCCGCTGTTATCTGATCCTCTATGCCTATGTTGTAGATGTCGTTGTGCTCCGCGTTGGCGCAGACGTGGAGTATGGCATTGATGCAGTCGTCCAGCTCTATGTAGGACTTCTTCTGCTTCCCGTCCCCCAGCACCTCCAGCCTCGTGGGGTCCTTCTTCAGCTTCTCCGCGAGGTCGAATATTATGCCGTGGCCCGACGTCGGGCCTATCACGTTGGCCAGCCTGAATATGAAGAAGTTAAATCCGAATAGCTTGGAATAAGCAGTTATCTCCCCTTCTGCTGCAAGCTTTGCAGCTCCATAAAGTGAGACAGGCATCAGCGGGCCATAACTCTCTGGCGTTGGCTGAACTGGCGCATTGCCGTATACTGTGCTCGAAGAAGTGAATATTATATTCTTGGCGCCTCCCGCTCTCATGGCCTCAAGTACGTTGTATGTGCCTATTATGCCAGCATCCAGGTCAATGCGGGTGTTCCTTATCCCTATCCTGACGTCAGGATTTGCCGCAAGGTGAAATACGGTCTCCACGGCGTTATCCGTTATCGCTGATTTTAGGGCATCGCCATCCAATATGTCTCCCGTCACCAGCCTAAACTTACTGCCGTCCCCCAAGCTATCCAGCATCTTATTCCTGCCTGCAGATAAGTTGTCATAGCCTATTACTGTGCAGCCCATCTCTACGAGTTTCTTGGATAGCGCGCTGCCTATGAACCCGGTTGCACCGGTCACAAGGACGGTTCCTTTTATCGCAATCATCTAACTTCCCCTATCGTAACCATTACCCTTTTTTGGTATATATAAGTTACCAAAGATGAGTAAACTTCGAAAGATATAAATATTATAAACGGGCGAATACCCTTAATTCGGTGTAACCAATGTTCTCATGGCGCAAGCCAAAGGTTGACAACCCTGTGCAGAAGGATGTTCAAAGCGAACACCCAGAGCATCATGCCACCGCATTCGAGCGGGCGAACGACCAGCGGAAGGAGCTTTACTCCGGTGCCAGCGTGCTCTATGCCTCTATGAAGGACTTCAAGGAGCTCAAGGACTCGGAGATGTTTCCCTCCATCATAGAAGAGGCCAGAAACGCCAAGAAGATACTACAGGCACTTCCAGCTCTGGTGAGGTCAAGATCCACAGAGCTTCCTGACCTGATGGACGCAATCGGGCCGGCAGCGCAGATGGACCTGACCTACCTCAAGTTTGCCGGGTTTCCAAGGGAGAGCATCGATACTGTGGTCTATTTCTTCAACGGCTTCATGGAGCAGGGACAGAACGCCAAGTCGAGCGCAATAAACACCGGGAAGATGATTGTGGGCGGCACATTCGACTTTGCTGACGAGAAGCTGAAGAAGGACATATACGCATACATATTCGGGGGGGTATTCAGGTCCCACATAAAGGAGGTAGAGGTGCTTGGAGAGAAACCAACCCAGAGGGGATACAGCGGAAAGCTTCGCGACCTCAGGCAGGAGTGGGAGATTTCAAGGGATATAATGGACGCTCTCTGCGCCGCGGAGAAAAGCATGGCTGTCAAGTCGGCTCTTGCCTCAACATACAACGAGTACAACAACAAGCTGGACGAGGTAACGCGCGTCATAGAGACATTCAGGAACAGTCTGGAAAACGGGGTCCGCTAATCAGCAAAAGTTCTTATCCTTCAGCTTATGCTGTAGATGGCGCTCCTCCGCTGTAGAAGCCGCCGCTGTATCCCGGGAGCACACACCAGGAGTTTGTCATGGCCACAGGGTAGCTCGTTGTCTTTATCCATGTGCCAATGCCTGCTGCCGAGACCGGGGCGTAATACGCTGCGTTCTGGGCTCCCGACTGGCTCGAGCCGACGCAGTATATGTAATTTGCGTTTATGAAGCATCCGGCGTTTGATATCGGGACCGGGTAGCTCGTGGTCGGGGTCCAGCTGCTTATTCCATTCGGCGTGAGCACCGCGTAATAAGTCTCGTTCTGGGCGTCAGTTCCCGCCGTGCCCACGCAGTAAATGTAACCGTTCGCGACGTTGCATCCAGAGCTTATCTTCGCCACCGGGTAGTTGGTCGTCCTGACCCATGTGCCTACCGAGCCGTTGGTCTTGCTGAGGTTGGCGTAGTACGAGTGGTAGAACGGGTAGTTGCCCACCCCTATGCAGTAGAGCGTGTTGTTGTAGACGAGGCAGCTCACTCCGTGTCCCATCTCCGGGTAGCTCGCCGATGTGGTCCAGTTCACCACTCCTGTCCCTGAGAGCTTTGTGTAGTATACCTCTGACATCGCTCCGTATTGGGAGCCGACGCAGTAGAGGTATCCTTTGGAGGTTGAGCATCCCGCGTCATAAAGCGGTATCGGATATCCCTTGCTCTGGCTCCACGAGCCTATCCCCTGAGGCGATATTGGCGCGTAATAGGAGTTGGCGAAGTCGCTCTGGTTGGAGTTGAATGTTCCGACGCAGTATATCGAGTTGTTGTATATGTTGCATCCCGCAAGGGTGTGCGCCACAGGGTAAGCGGTTGTCAGCTTCCACTGCCCCAGCTGGCCGTTGGTGTAGATCGGGGCGAAGTAGCTCTGGTCCTGCTGCGGCGTTCCAGAGGTTCCCACGCAGTACGCGTAGTTGGAGACCGTCAGGTTGACCTGAGTTGTGGTCGTGGTCGATGACCCGCCACCAGGCGAGGCCGGCTTGCCGAGAAACACGAATGCCGCGGCAGCCGCAACTACCACTATGAGAATGACAACGCCAATGACCGCAGCTTTGTTCATATAGACCACAATTCGAAACCGCTGTATTTAAACTTTTGCACAACGCTTGTCGCGTCCGCGTATGGCGAGTATGCTATGAAGCCCGCCGGGGTCGCGCTCACGCTCGTTATCACCTTGCCGAACTGCATGAGGAGCCCTGAGCTTGTGCCCGCGTCATACGTTATCCAGAGGTAGCCCGAGAAGACGTTTCCCGCCTTAGCCGCAGCCTGGTCGCACTGGAATGTCAGCGTCTGGCTCTGGCCCGAGTCCACCACTATGTAGGACGGGCTTGTGTTCGTAAAGCCGGTTAGGTTCTCGCTGCACCCGGTGCCCGTTATCACTATCTGGCTGTAGACTATCTGTCCGAACTGCACCTTCACCACTCCCGTGGTGTTCATCGATGGGCTGCCGCATACGAATCCCGGCTGTGTGACGCAAGTGGGGCCGATAACCTTGGCTGGGTTGCCGAAAAGCTGTAGCAGCACCACCAGCACGACAACAGTTATGACAACGAGCCAGCCTATCATTATGAAGGTGGACTGCGACTTCTCACCACCCATCACTCCGGCCATATTTCATCACAATGAGTCCAATGGAACAGTATCCATAAGGAAGTAAGGTATTTAAATTCGCCCCAGCGTCGCCGGCACGGGAACAATGGTCGAATGCCGCAGTCGGCTTTTTAAGGATGCCGATTGTATTGTAGAACTGGTAATTGCAATGGCCTCAGACAACATACAGTTAGGCATTGGGATTGTGGTAATAATACTGGTGCTAGCATCAGTAGCCATACTTTCCAGCCAGATAAGCGCGCTTAAAGGCACGCAGACTCCGGTAGCCACCGTCCAGCCGAACAATGCTGGACTAGCGGCAAACGTCTCTGCAGTGCAGAGCCAGTTGAGCGCGATGCAGTCATGGCTGCTCAGCTCAAAGAACACGAGCCACCAGACGGGCGTCAGCATAGTGAACCTACAGGGGTTCGTCCTGCCGGCAAACTCGTCAAGGGTAGTTTATGACGTAGCGGGCCTCGGAGGGGCAGCGAACCTGGAATTCAACGCAAGGCTTGCGGTGAAGGGTGTAGCTCCTGGCCAGGTACAGCTTCAGTTCATCAACGCGAGCCAGCTCGCAGCGGGTACTGAGTCTTGGCTATCGGTGCCTACGCTCTCTAGCAACGGCCCTGCAGCGGGAACGTTCCCCGTCCAGGCGCTTGGTGACCTGCACAGCGACCAGTATGGCGTTGCAGCAGTGAGGATCGTAAACCTCAACCAGACGGCCAATGCGACGTTCATGAACGGCGACATGCTCAGCATAACGGTAAGCTGCATGACGCCACATGACCCGTGCTAAACGGGCTGAACTTTGGGGCGGCTTTCGCCCCTTCTTTTTCTTTTTTCTTCCTCAAGCTCCAAGCGTAAGCAAGCCAACACTCACGAATAAATATTACAGGGGCAGATAGCCTACTATGCTATTCTTGTCAGGGCAGTACGGCTCCGGGAAGACCACGCTCGCCAAGTCCCCCGTCCTCGTCAGGAACGGCTTCGTCAGCATAGACTCTGGTCCCCTGCTGAGAGAGGAGCACTTCACCGGAGTTGGCGCGGACAGGCTGGTCTCCACCGCGAAGCTCAAGGCGCTCGACTGCGCGAACCCCAACATGGTCGGCGAGGCGGTGGTCAGGGGCATAGGAAGGATGGCAAGGGCCGGCGAGCTTGACGAAGCACAGGAGATCATAGTAATCGGTCTAAGGACGATGCGAAGCGTGAGGTACCTAAGGCACAACATACAGTTCGGCAGCACCTCATTATCCTCTACATTATCCTCTAGGTCTGACTTGTTGTTCTACCTCGACGCCTCCCCCGACCTCCTTCGACAGAGGTACAACTCAAGGGAGGGCACGAACTTGAGCATGGAGAAGTTCTCAGACCTTCTCAGGGGCGACTTCCAGGAGGAGCTGGCCGAGATGAAGCAGAAGGCGGACTGCACGCTCGCAGCAAGCGCCAGCATCAAAGAGGTGGAGGGGCAGTTCCACCAGATACTAAGGAACCGCGGCTACATGATAAACTAGCCCTTTAAGCCTTGCGGAAAACCTTTATATATTGAAACCCACAGAGGATTTAGCAGGGTTTTGAGCTTAAATCTGGTTCACATGACCATGCCGATTCCGAACGACAAGAGGGCGCAGCCTATCACCATGACAAGGCAGCAGATGGAACAGCTGCTCAGCTCTCATCACGATGCCAACCTGAGGCAGTGCCATCTCTCGATACAAGATATCCAGGGACAGATAAAATCCGCGGAGTCGTACAAGTTCAAGAGCCTGGCCAAAAGGCTGAGGGGCAACATCGACAAGTACCGCTCTGAGATGGAGGGAATCATGGAGCAGGAAGCTCTTGACCACACATGCGCAGAGCTACTCAGGAAGAACGTCACATCCCACCGCGCCGAGGAGCTGATAATGGACTGGGTTCCAAGGATCGAGATGATAATGATCAAGGCCACGGCAAAGGAGCTCAAGGGAGGGCCCAGGCTCATATCCAACTACTCTTTCAGAGTGAGGCTCGACATACAGCCGAGCAGCATGGTTGAGGTGCTTGACGAGGCGCACAGGCAGCTTAGCCTAGCATTCGGCGGAGCCGGGTCGCTGAGGTTCGAGGACCGCGAGGCCCGCAGGTTTTCCAGCACCAAGTTTGCCGGTGAGCGGATAGGCTGGCTGATTACGGTAAAGGACAACGCGTATCTGCAGATCACCCTATATCCGGTGCTGAAGGACACCGCCGCAAGGCGAATGGCGGACATAGCCGCACTGGTAGCTCCATCACTGAGGGACAGGTATACTACAATGGAGCAGGAGATTCTTGCAAAGGCCATGCCGGTGCTCAACCAGGCTGGAGAGGGGCTGATAGAGCGGTACGAGGCGCCGGAATTCAATTAAGCAAAGAAAGAATGGTCCAAAATGATAACAAAGCAAAAGCTTGACGAGGCAAGCGAGTTCGCGCAGAGGATGCTGAGGAACCCCGAGGCCGCCTCAACCCTTATCCCTCTCGGAAAGAACGTGATGGCGATAAGCAGGGGGGTATGCATAAAGATGACGGACTCGGCCAGCGAGCTCGAGCTCCTCACAAAGCTTTACGAGATAGACCCAGTCCACACCGTAAAGCCACTATTTGCTGTTCTTGACGACAAAGGGAAGATGATCGGCTACGGGATGGAGAGGGTGACCATGACTCTTCACCAATTGCGCAGGGTCATGGACACGAGGATAGTTGAAACGTGGATGCCCGAGATAGAGGCCCAGATACGCGAGGCGGTTACAAACTACACCAGGGCGGGCTACGGGCACGGCGACCTCGCCGCTTGCAACGGCGGTATAGCCATAGGAGACAAGAACGAGCTGATAGTAAAGCTGTTCGACCCTCATAACCGGTCATCCAAGGAGCCGACATCGCCGCTCGGCACCGCATGGCTCAACACCACGGAGAAGGACTGCGACAAGATGATAATGGCGATACGGCCTGACAGGGTGTGATACTATGCAGATACGCGAACACGATATCAGTGCAGTCAAGCCACGTGCAAGCAGCCACGTCCAAATCACCGAATACATCAAGCTCCTCATTGACAAGGGGCTAATCGGAGACCCCGCAGCCAGGGGCGCAGCAAGGTACATCAGGCACGAGGCTCTAGCAATGCTGGGCACCCCGGGCTTCGACTTTGCGCTGCTGAACAACGGCATAAGGGTAAAGGTAACGGACGACACATCGGAGCTCAGCACCTTAACAAAGATGTACGAGGCGGATCCGGAACGTACCGTAAAGCCGCTCTTCTCAGTAAGGAACCCGAGCATCCCGAAAGGCAGCATGATAGCTTACGGAATGGAAGAGGCAAGGGGCATGACGCTTGACGAGCTGCTCAAGTCCGATGACTCGAAGATGCTCAGCGTAGTGATACCGCAAGTGATAGAGCAGCTTGAGGCCGTGGTGAGGAACTACCATGCCAAGGGAATCACGCACAACGACATAGACACACTCAACACGATGGTGGAGATAGACCGCAAGATGAAGGTGACGCTCAAGCTCCTGGATCCGAGGGTGCTGAAGCTTGCGCGCTCAGAGCTAGAGAACGCGGAGAACGAGAACGTGGCATCATTGGTCTGCTTGATGCGAGTAGTGCAGAGCTCAAGGTGCTAGTGCGCGGATTCTGAACAGAACGAATAAATTCGTAATGCATCAATTAAGTTAACTAGTCGAGTGGATTCATGCTTAAGACAAGAATGCTGGGTGAGGACAAGAAGTTCAACTTCGAGTTCTATAGCGGCTTCATAGACATACCGAAGGAGTACAGCTTCAAGGTTACTGGGGTGCACCACGCAGGCAGATCCTGGTCTGTAGCAGTTAACGGCGAGCTTGACAAGGACAGGATAATCTCATACGTTAACCCTCTCGCGCTAATACAGTTCAACAGGTATCTGGTGGAGAGCAACAGCAATCAGGCCATCGCCGTAACCAGCACAATCAGCTTTGGGGAGTACAGCTTCAGGAACTCGCTCCACTCGTTTGATAAGATAGGCGACTACGAATCGAGGCGAACGAGCAAGGAGGATGGAAACATAGACCGGAAGACTCAGCTCTTTTTCTGCAGAAAGGCAGTCGGTCAGGCAACCCTTGAGCTTAGGAGGTCGGGAGACCCTACCTATGTGGAAAACATACAGAAGTACATAAGCAAGCTGCGCGGAAGGATAAACGACCTCAGCTGGTAGCTCTTGCACAGCAGGTATAAATATCTCCTACTGCCCAGTAGGTATTGGGTGTATGGATGGAATCCAAGAAGATATCATCAAGGCTCGAGCTTGTAGGCACGTTCAAAAAGACCTTGGAGTCTACGGGATTCAAGGCAGAGCAGTACGAGTATCAGATGCAGCCCGGGGAGCTCCTGGACCGCGGATTCCTGCTCAACTCGGTCAACCAGATGCTGAGGGATGAGCTGACCACATCGGTGGCAAAGAGCATTGCATGGATTGACAAGGGCGTACCCTCCATACTAACGCATGTCTACAACGCGCATGGCTTTGCAAGGCTCTCGTTCAAGTTCGAGGCCGGTGATGAAATAAGGAAGAAGGTAGAGAAAAGATACGGGCGCGGGCACAAGCTCTACGACCAGACCCAGACATTTGTCAATATCCAGCTTCCATCTCTTGGCAGCGGGGCGGCACAGTATCTCACATATGACGGCAGGAACAAGCGGCTCGAGGCCAGGGTGGAGGGCTACCAAAAGGGCAACGACTCCGCGGCCACGGAGCAGATGTCGGGGTTCCTGGCGGAGATAGAGAAAGCCATAAACTGATTTTCGAGAGCAAACCCATAGATGGGTTTAAAAGGCTATCGGCCAAATACTGCCAACCTATTTATATTGAAACCGACGCTTATAACCTATCAAGGAAGGGTAAAATGAGCACCAGAGACAGGAATATAGGCGATTCAAAAGGGACTGACAGCAAGGAAAGGACAGTGCCAGCCCAGCCCAGCATACCCAAGAGAGAAGAGCCAAGGGACACTGACAGGACTAACGTATACGACGCCGTTTTCGTATTTGGCGATACCGACCTAAATAGAAGCGAGGCAAGGGCGCTTGCTGCTTCCAAGATTCAAACTAATCTTTACGTAGTGGTTGGGACTTCTAGGGAGCAGAAATACATGATAAAGACCCTGCTCAAGTCCAATTCCTCACCCAATGCAAATATCATGGACACGCAGCGCTCAGACTCTACTGCGGGGAATATTGAGGTATTCGATAAACTAACCTTTGCCCTGAGATTTGCTCAGGCTGACGGTTGGGAAACTGGAAAGGTAAAAATCCCGCTTCGCGTGCTGGTGGTCTCTCACACGCCGCATGCGGCACGTTTGGAGAAGAATTACATAAAGGAGGCTCCAGACATGGTCGTGGAGTACATGCGGCTCACCGAGAACTCCATAAGGAGGGTCATGGAGCACAAACTCCAGGAGCTGATAGGGGACAAGGTGCCAAACGACAATTTTATCGTAAAACTTATAAATTCAGGAAGGGAGAGGTTCAAGGATAGCATACAGAAGGAATGAATTGTGATAATATGGCAACCAAGAGCACTACAAATGCTGTTCTGACGCATAAGGTGAGCCAGAAGGATACCGAAAGTTTCCTTAAGGAAAAGAAGAGCATCAGCGAGCTGCTTGAATCCTACCATGCGAAGTTGAAGAAGGGGGGAGTAAGCAGGAAGGACAGGGTAGACGGGCTGAACGAGTACTCAAGGCAGCTTCTTGACGCCAAGATAGAAGGGAGCGGAAGGCTCTATCACGGGATGTGGTTCCACTCTCGCGGTCACCTGGTTGCCTATGTGGACGAGCGAGAGAACGGCAAGAGGACCTTCAGCAAGCGGATGTACCCCACCGGCGAGTCGCTGGTGCCAAGGCAGGTCTCGCTGAGCGCAGACAGGGCGGTCTCCGAGGAGTTCGCGAAGGTTCACAACGGGCCCGATGAGAGCCTCAACATAGGGGTTGTTTTCACGTTTAACGCAAGGAGGGTCAGGTACGAGCACATAATGAGGGTCGACAACATGATACGCGCCCTGTTTGAGCATCCCGATGCCGAGTCGTTCAAGTTCGTTGACGAGCAGGAGGTTAGGGTCAAGGGAATGGACAAGGACGCGATAGCAAAGGTGGAGGTATACGACGAGGGCAGGCTGATACTCACCTTCAAGTCATTCCCATCCGCCGTCGAACTGAAGAAGAAGCTACTGTGAACTACTGATCCAATGACTCTCAAAAACCATCCGACTCTTGGCACTGACACAATCAGCCTTAGGGGAGACTCATTAAGGCCTTCAGGTGCGGATATCGAGGCATTCATCAGGGGCGACAGGAAGCTGACAGATACTCTTTTCGACCTTTCGCTAAAGCTTCACGGTCTGCCCGAGGAACAGCGCTCTGCAGCGATAAGCGGATACCGCAACGAACTCATTGGTGCGAAGATATCGCGCACTAACCTGCTCTACACCGGAAGGTGGTTCATGGGCATGGAGGAAATTGTCGCTTTCGCGGACGAGTTCAACAACGGGGAGAGGCGGATGAGCAAGGCACTGTTCACACAGACTGCGCCTTTGCTCCCGAAGAGGGTATCCCTTACCGCGAGCAGGGAAGTGGCCGAGGCCTTTGCAGCTTACGGAGACATCAAGGCTGACGTGAGGCAGTTCGGCGTAGTGCTCGCCCTTGACGCGCGCAAGGTGGAGTACTACCACATTGACACTTATATCGTGCAGGCTGGGTTGAGGAACAACCCTAATGCCGTTGCAATGCACTGGGCCGATGAAGAGGAGGTCAGGGTCAATGGATTAAGGAAGGAGTCCGTGATAGGGGTCGACATACACAAAAATGGAACTTCGATTCTATCCTCCAACTCTTTTCCATCCGAGCACGCACTTATGGCGCGAATCAACGCCATTGTCGGCAAGTGACATCATGACCGAGACGCAGGAACTGATGGGCTGGAAGGGCAAGTCTGCCTTCGATGACCTTCTGAAGAAGTAATCTGCAAGGTATAAATATTAGGAAAAACAGCAAAAGTACTGAGAATAAGTGGGAAACATGGCAACAAAGAAGCTTGTGGCTGAGGGTATACCTGCAGGGGAGGACAACCTGCTGGACGAGGCCCACCAGATCAAGACCTTTATACAGAACGATGGCTATCAGGACATAATGCACAACATCGAGCAGCTGCATGACTTCAGGGCTGACATGGACAAGACCAAGCATACAACAAAGACGGTCCAGGGATGGAAGAGGGGCATCTCTGACTACATAAGGAAGGAACTGCACCGCAGATGAGCGCATGGGCAAGAGCATCACCGAGCAGGAGAAGAAGGACTACTTCCAGGAGTCGCTGAGAGTCCCTGACAGCTGCATGAAGGGAGCAGCTCTGGCTGCGGAGAGATTCATAGACAAGGGTATGCTCCAAGACGCTGTCAACTGCTACGCAAGGGCAAGGCTGAAGGCCAAGGAGTGCGGAGACATCTCAAGGGCTCACCTGCAGAAGGAGAGCAAGACCGAGTCGGAGTACAGGAAGCTGGAAGCGCAGTACACCACGTTGATGATGGACCTGAGGTTCAAGATGATGGGCTCCGTGCCTACTTCTCTGGCGCTTGTGCCGGCCCCCAAGAACGAGATCATCCCGGTTAATGCGGGAAGGATGTCGATAGTGATAAGGAAGGCGGAGACGGCTTGATTCGAGGTATATAAATGGATAATTTCAAGAAAAACCACGAAGGAACCAGCACCCACAATAATGGGCTGAGCTGGCACGAGGCCAAGAGGCTCGAAAGGGAGATAATACAAGGCAGGCTCAACAATCACGGTAACCATCAACACAGACTGTACGGATTCCACGCATGGGAGGGAAAACCGCAGGGTGCAAATGCCCAGAGGTACAATGATGTGCTTCTCGATGTCTCTACATACTCGCCAGCGCTTGTAGCCAAGCTCACCGAGAGGGGCGTAAGCGTAATATTCTTGGGCCACGACTCCAAGTTCACTGCGGTAATGTCATACGTGCTGGCGAACAACGGAATCGTCCTTGTAACAAAAAACAAGGATCTGGACGGCCAGTTGCCGCATGCCAAGTCTTTATACCTGGAAAATTACAAGAACTTCGAGGAAGTAAGCAAAACTGTAATCCTATTCGCAAAGGAGCTGCCGCAGGTCCTATCTGCTCCCACCATCCCCGAGCCGAAGTCCAATCCGGTAGTGCCTAAGAAGGTAATACCTCCTACTTGGCATGGCGATATACC
Organism: Candidatus Acidiferrales bacterium; assembly: GCA_035534575.1. Lineage (GTDB taxonomy): Archaea > Micrarchaeota > Micrarchaeia > Micrarchaeales > Micrarchaeaceae > JAGWFU01. Next base: position 8,211 of record DATLRT010000014.1, on the reverse strand, counting down.
ATATTGCGAATCAGAAATAACCGGAGCAAATGTAGTAGTGAGCAGTGGGAAAGCAGGCCACACCCCATCAATGGTCAATGAAGATACGGTGGACTATTCTTCAATAATAGTCCCATCAATAGTCAAGTTGACCAACGGTGCAGTTGAGCTATCAAGAACGGAGATGGAAGGAGTATGGGATGCAAAGACAGTTACCGCAAGCAAGCACAACGCAAAGATATTCATTAGGGATCCAGCAGGCACGATAGTGTCGATAGGTGCTGGACCCACGGATCCCGTCTCGAGAGCGCTAGATGGCAAGGATGGCGTATATACTATATCGCTTGACAAGTCAATCAACTATCTTCGTTTCCTTAGGGAGCGAATAGGAGGCGAGAATATGCAGCATGGGTATATAGTAGCAGACTCAATGCACCTGCCTTTCAGGGGGGAATCCGTAGATACTGCAGCATCAACCTATTTATTCGAAAAGCTAAATGGTAAGGCGCTGGCGCTTTCCCTGCTTGAAGCAAGGAGGATATCAAAGCGAAACCTCTATCTTGAACTGGCTCCATCTCAGGGTAACAAAAAGTTCGAGAGTGTCAGGTTCTTAATGGAGCTATGTGGCTTTAACAATACAAAGTCGCTTCGACACAGGGTAAGTTTCAGCAACGGCAATTCTGCACAATCCTATATCTTCACCGCAGATTCAAAGGGCAACCTTTTCAAGGGTGAGCTAATTAGGAAGGCTTGCGACTTAGGTACTCCTAGCAACTGCTCTGATGATGTTATAAAAATGGAGAGGATGCTCACGGCAGACTACCAGAGGTACCGCAACATGAACAGGTACTTCATGACAGTAGCAGAGAACATTCATGCGCTTATAGACCGAATGTACGAGCTAGGGGACGCTACCGACAAATTTACCTTTAACCTAATTCTCTCTGCAAAGGGGAGGAGTTCATTTACCGTAAGATTCAATCCCGTTGCCAAGGGCGCCCCTGAAAGAATCGATGCAGAGAAGCTCAAAAAGGAGCTAGAGATACATAAAGTTGAACACACTATAATCCCGGCACATAAAGGGGCGATAACCGTCAACATAATTAAGGTGCCAGAGCACACGATTTGGCTTATGGAGCTCATAAGAACCGCCCCGGCGAAGCTTATGGACGCGGCAAAGGCGGTGGCTATGGAAAGTATATACAATGGTATTGACACAGAGGAACGAATGCAACTTCTTGACACCAGGGGATATTGGGGGGAGGATTAACGATGACTGCTAAGCGGGTGATAAGATGAGCTGCTACGCCGAGATAAAGAAGAAAGAGGCAAAGAGATACGATGGCATCAAGACGGAATTCAACTCGATGCGCGATTTCTACAAGGAGTCTGCCAGGGGCCTCGTAAGGAACCTGCTCTTCACAGACGCCTACTTCACCAAGGACCCATTTTCAATGGGTCTGGAGGAAAGCAAACTGGTGGCACAGGCCGCGAAACAGACCTGCGGAAAGGACACATGGGGTGTAGTAAAGGACTCGAAGATAGCTGTCATCGGCGCGGCCCTCTCACTTGTGGGAGACAAGAGCGCAAAGGTGGATGTAGTAATCAATTCCCGTACCTCAGAAAGGCATAGGCTCTACAGGCTAAGTGAAACCGCAATGAAGGAGGAAGTATCCAACCTTCACCGCCTGACGGGCAACATGCATCTTATCAGATAAGAAGCAAATACTACTTCTTCGCCTGTATGCTCACTACCTTCACATTGAAGATGAGCGTCTGGCCTGCGAGCGAGGGGTTGAAGTCTATCGTCACGTTGGTCTTGTTGAGCGAGGTTACCACTCCCGTCTGTCCGCCGCTTGACTGCAGCCTTGTGCCCACAGAGACGCTGAGGTTGCCCAGCTGCGATATCGGAAACGTGACCACCAGAGCGGGGTTGACGTTTCCATATGCCTCCGCAGGAGGCAGCGTGAGCGTCTTGTTCTCGTTAAGCTTCATTCCCACGACCCCCTGGTCGAAGCCCTGGATCATCTCACCGGCTCCCACCGTGAAATTAAGGGGCGTCTTTCCCACGTTGGAATCGAACACCGTCCCGTTGGTCAGCGTGCCCGTATAGTAAACGCTTACGTTGTCCCCTACCGCTACCGTAGCCGCAGATGCGCTGTTTGATGCCACATATACCACTCCTATGATGATTACAATCGCTATTATGACTCCGATGGCGTAGATGGGCTTTATCCCCCCTCCCTTTGGCTTGGGCGCCTCCTTGTGCTGGTGTGCCTCTCCGCTGTGTGAGTGGGCGTGCCCTTCAGCATGCACATGCCCTTCCGCGTGGTGGTGCTCCTCGTTCGCCATCTTATCAACTCTTTATTGCAAAAACCAGCATTTAAGGCTTTGCATTTTTACCTATTTACGTCAAATGACCGCAGTATAGGAAAGTTTATATATGTATATTCCCACAATAATAGTGGGAATTATATGGTGATGGTTAAACTGGATCAGAAGATGAGGATAAGGCTGCCCAAGCGGGTGAGCAAGGAGCTTGGGCTGAAGGGCAGGGAATCGCTGGAGATGACGGTAAAGGACGGTAAAATAGAGCTTAGCATGCCAAAAAAGGGCAATCTGTCGGGCAGCTTGGTACTAAGGGATATGGTAGAGAGACCCATGCACTCAAAGATAAAGATAACCAGTGAGCTTCTTGAGAAATGGGAGGACGAGATGTGGATGCCATGATAATCGTAGATTCCAACATCTTCATATTCGGTGAGACCGTAGAGGCACCCGAGCGCGAGATGGCGATGGCTAGATACGGAGAAGCGATAGAAAAAGGCAGCGTGGGGGTGAACGTCATAATATTATCAGAGGTATTCCACAAATCGCGCCTCATTGGGGGTAGGGAGGGCGCGGCATTGAGGATAAGGGACATCCTTAACGAGCCGGCCATGGAACTCCTCGAATTAACCGCAGAGACCATAATGCGGGCGGCTAATTTAGCGAGGGACTTTCAGATGAGGATAAACGACGCCCTTATCGCCCAGCAGGCGATTGAGACCGGCGCTTCCATTCTCACTGACAACGTGAAGGATTTCAGGAAGATAAGGTCAATCAAGATAATCCCGCTAAGGAATGGTTCGGCATCAGCAGAACAATAATGAGTTTTAATTACTCCCTCCCTTTATTCTCTGATGACCCCACGGGAAATAGTAAGGTTACGTCTAGCCAACCAGCATATCACCGGCCAGCCGCTGGCATCGCCTTCTGCTGTGGTCTCCTCGCTTGGCGCTGTGCAGGCCCAGGACTACCCCGCCTCGCTCTGGGCGATAGGCCTGCGCTGCAAGGGTGCAACTAGGTCGGACGTTGAGGCTGCAATAGTGGAGAGGAAGATAGTGCGCACATGGCCGATGAGGCACACGTTGCACTTCGTGCCTCCGGAGCTTGTGCGTGCGATGCTCAGCATTTATCCGGAGAAGGACATACCGAACTACCAGAAGAACAACGGGCTCACAGACAAGATACTAGAGAAGGGGCTCAAGCTCGTTGCCAACGCGTTCAAGGAGAAAGAGCAGCTGACATACAAGGAGATGCACCAGGCGTTGGAGCACACCGGAATCCCCGCGATGGACAAGACTGATGTGCAGGCGCACATAATAAGGAAGGCTGGCCGCAAGGGCATAATCTGCTTCGGCTCGCACCAAGGGAAGCTGCCCACCTTCGCGCTCCTTGATGAGTGGGTGCCCAGGGCAAGGCCAATGGGAAAGGAGGTAATACTCAAGGAGATGGCAGAGCGATACTTCACCAGTCACGGTCCCGCAACGCTGAAGGACTTCGTATGGTGGTCCGGAGTGAAGGTGTCTGATGCAAGAATTGGCATAGGAAAGGCATCCGGGCTCACCGAGTTGGAGATTGGCGGCAAGGCGCACTACATGCGGAGCAGGATGCCTAAGCCAAGGGATAGCTCCGGCGTGTACCTCCTTCCGGCGTTCGATGAGTATCTCATAAGCTACACGGACAGGTCTGCCATGCTGGGCAATGAGGAGACCCAGAGGATACTCAAGAGTGGCAAGATCGTATTCACGCACAGCAACGGCATATTCCTGCCAATCATAGTGATAGACGGCCAGGTAGTAGGGACATGGAACAGGAAGCAGGAGAAGGCAAGGCTGGTAGTTGGGCTGAAGCCGTTCGTAAGGCTGACAAAGGAGCAGATGAGCGGGATAAAGGAACGAGTTGCTGATTACGGAAGGTTCATGGAGTGCGATGCGGTCCTCAAGCCGTAGCGAATGCGGGCCGCGCCAAAATGTCGGTATTCTGTATTCAAAATGTATACAAACGTAATACATATATATCTTTTCATTCATAATAGCATCGTGATTGCGTGGCCGAAAACTCAGAGGTAATTACGATAAGGGTCCCCAAGGGGACAAAGGCAGCAATGAAGCGGGCAAATATCAACCTAAGCGAGGACGTCAGGGGCTACCTTGAGGCCAAGTCGAAATCATTGAGGCTGAATCAGCTGCTTCCAGAGCTCAGGAGGCGGGCGCTCAAGATAAAAGTAAGCGGGGACAGCTCTCAGATAATAAGGCAGTACCGTGATGCCAGATGATGGTTGTAGATGCCAACTCCATAGTGAAGTTGGCAATAATGGAGGAGAACTCGGAGGCGGCCTTCAAGGCCATCGGGGCAGAGACATCAAGAAGGGAGCCTATCCTTGCTCCTGACATAGTGATGGCTGAGGCGCTCAACGCATTATGGGTCAATTTCGCCAAGAAGAAAAGGATAACCGCGGAGCAGCTGGATCAGGCAGAGGCCGCTGTAGTGGCCGTGATTGAGGAATTGAGGATAATACCGACAATAGAGCTGGAGAGCGTAGCCATGCGGATATCCAGGGACCACGGCCTAACCGTATACGACTCATTGTACGCAGCTGCTGGCTTGATGAACGATGTACCGCTCCTGACCTTCGATGAGAAAATCCGGAATAAGGCGAAGGCGATAGGGATTGCGCTTGTGGAATACGAGTGATTGCCTTCCGACGGCGCGAATCAGCGTCCGCCCTTCTCCGACTCGTGCATCGCCTTGTCAAGCTCCTTCGCCATCTCAAGTATCTTTGTGCCGCGTTCTGTGACCTCATAGCCGACTATCTTCCTTCCGCCCTCAGAGCGCATCACCTTCTCCTCCAGCACCTTCACCATCACCAGCTCCCTCAGCCTCTTTGACACAGTTGCAGAGCTGAGCTTCCTCTTGCCTATCTCGATCTCTGTGAACTCCTTGAAGGACCTCGGTCCCTTGGATGCCAGCTGTATGATCTCCAGGGTGCCTCTTGAAAGCGTCATATCAATGCACGACACAAATATTTCGGCGAATCGGCTTATTAAACTATCCTTTCACAACCCTACTTTTCTTTACTAATCTAAAGCTGAGCAGCAGCATAGTGAAAAAACCATCGCTTGGGAGAAAGTAACTTCAGCACCCTTAAATAGCTTGGCGCCGCCATATACCCTGTAACGATTTGGTGAAACCAATGAAAACAAACATATTAGCCCTGTTCAGCATGGCATTCACAGTGCTCATGCTGGGCGCGGGACAGCTCGCCTTTGCGGCACCGATGGCAATGCCCACGGCAAACGCAACCGCAAGCGGAGGATTCCTCAACTCTGGAGTGGTCACATTCCAGTATACTGCAAACTACACCTGCAACCCTGCGCAGTCGCTGCAATTCAACACGACTGAGGCTAGGACCGCAGGCAACCTGACCCAGTGCGGCGTCGGGGCAACAAGCAACACGACAGGAGCTTACCCATTGTGGGTAGCCATACCTGCCTATGCCGGGCTGTCTATCTTTGGACTGCCGGTACTCGGTGCCACAAGCCAGGGCTTCCCTACCTACCAGAACAACACGATAGTCACGGACTGCGGAGCGGGTCTCTCAAGCTCTGCCTGCCCGATGCACCCTGCGCTTCTCTACTCCCCGGTATTCACCGCGGTCGAGCAGCACATAAACGCAACCAAGACCACGTGGTTCGGCCTGCCTGAGGGCGTACTGCCTACGCCTGCGCACAGCCACATAGTTGCAAGCGACTATGGAGGAGCAAACGTCCCATGGTACGTGATAGGAGTTCTGGTCCTGGACCCGAACATCATGCCTAACGCGACAACGGGAACATGCACACAGGTGATCGCATCCAACCTGACTAACGCGACGGGCAACTGCCTGACATCCTACGCGGCGTTGCAGAGGGCGCTCACAACACAGAGCAACGACGTTGCCGTGGCTAACGCGGGCAACCCGATATATCAGACACTGGCTGGCAACAAGACCATCTCGGTGCAGGTGATAGTCCCGGGGGCCCCCGTAGTCACCATGCTGGCGAACGCCAACACCAACCTTGACATACCCTTCGTAATCAAGGATGTGGACTACTATACGAGCCTTCTGGCTCCTATAGTGACCACCATTCTGCCTACGCCCACTACCGTGCCTGCAGCACCCACAACTGTGGCTGCCAACACGAGCGGCGGACATAGCATGATGGGGGGAATGAGCACGGCCGCATGGGCGATCGCGATAGTCGTAGTGATTATCGTGGTAGTCGCAGTCGCCTACATGGCAAAGATGAGGATGAGGAAGAAGTAATTCTTCCCTTCCTTTTTTTTCTTTTTTCTTTCTTTTCCTTCTTTTTTTGTTTTTAGATGATTAGCATAGCATTTAGGCTATGAGAGCGCCTTGAGAAGTAGGCTGCAGCGCTCCGCGGACCCTTTGGAAAGATGCGGCGCTGCCATCTTCACGTATCTGCGCAGCTTCGCCCTGTCGAGCTTCTTCATTATCTCGGGCAGGATATCATCGCTCATCTGGTAGCCCAATACGGCAATGTCAAGCACTGTCTTTTCAAGGTCCGACACCGGAACCCAGAACTTTCCGTATCTCAGGAGCTCGTAGCCGAACATGAGCTCCTTCGGAATCCGCTGCACCCTGTAGTTCCTTCCCTTGAAATCCCTTACGCCGGTCCTTACGTTTCTGGGGGTCATCACCACGAAGTTGGCACCCTGACCCGAGATACCCCTAAGCCATAGTGCGCTCTCAAGTCCATAGTAGAAAGGCTGAAAGGCGAAGCCAGCGGCTGCCACATCGTCACTGAAGGTGTACACTCCCCGCGTTATCCTTGATATGCTCCCTTTTTTCATCAGGTTGTGGAGCATGAGATAAAGATAATCGGCTGAGATGCCGCTGCCCTTGAGCGCCATACTCACGTCTTTTGCGGTGAACACCGGGTACTCCGCCTTTGAGAATGTCTCAACCATCTCCTTCATATGCCTCATTCAATCCGCCTTGCCACAGATTGAGGCCTTCATGGTCTCGAACGTAGGAGCCACGCCAATGTAGACAAGGTCTACCAGCTTCGCCTCATCGATGGGTCTCTCGATGAGCTTCGAGAACGATTTAAGCGCCTTGATGGATTTGGCATCCAGCTTCTCGTTGTTGAGTAGGTGGTATATGTCATAGAGATCCCTGACATACCTCCTGCTCTGGTAGGTGGCTATCTTCTCCATGATAAAGCCGTTGGCAGACAGGGTGTTTATCGGCAACCTTGTGCCGTCGGAGCGCGTGTACTCCCTTTGGACATGCGCAAGCCCTTTGGGCGGTAGCATAGCCTCCAGTTTTGACCGCGCAAAATCGTCATAGTACTCCAGAATCCTGTTGCTGTGCTTTGAGTACTCCAGCTTCACGCCCCTCTTGGACAGCGCCCATGTGAGCTCGTTGGATAACCGCTTCACCTGTGCATCAGTGGCGTACATGTCTATGTCCTCGGAGAACCTGTTGCCACCATAGCACCTCCATACTGCTGTGCCACCGTGCATCACAAGGCTGAGGTCGATGTTGAAGAGCGCCTCTACTACCCTGTCCTGCAATCGGGCCAGTGCCACCTGCCCCTCGGTCTTGAGGCTGAGCTCTATCGGGTCTGCCATTAGATTACCTAACTTATATTATACTATAAGTTACGTATAATATAAAAAGCTTATGTACCTGAGCCACGGCTGACCGTGAAACAACTTGAAAACAATAAGAATAAGGGGGCCGCATCGCTGCGGCCCAAGTTTACCTACTTAAATCTTCTTGACGTTCTTTGCGCGTGGTCCGCGGTCTCCCGCTTCCACTTCGTACTCAACTGAGTCGCCCGGGGCAAGAGTTGCTCCTCCCTCGACCGATGTGCTGTGTACGTACACGTCCTTCCCGTC